>JAUHYJ010000282.1 GCA_030425785.1 Acidimicrobiia bacterium
GTCGTCGTCGAACCGCTGCCCAACGCGCCGTTCCACCCGATCAGCTGCCTGTCGGCGGCCGAGGAGATCGACGAGTGCTCGTTCACCGTCGGCCAGTGGCCGCACCTCGAGACCGAGATGCTCCGACGACTCGCCGGCGAACGCGACGACGTGTCGACCGTCGACATGTCGACGCTGGCGTGCCCGCACTTCCCGACGTGCCGCCCGATCGTCGACGGGATGCAGGTGCGCACCGACGCCGACCATCTCGCCGAGCCGTGGGTCCAGCTCATCGGCCCGGACCTGATGCGGCTGCTCGGTCTCGACCCGTGAGGCGCCACGAGCGCTGGTCGAGCGGATGGTCGAGCGGATGGTCGACCGGATGGACGCCCGGGTGACGTCGCGACAGCGTCGGACGGGCGCGTCTAGGGTCGTCGGACATGGAGATCCGGCGTTTCGCAGTGCTCGCGGCCCTGTCGCTCGGGGTCATCGGTCTCACGGCCTGCGACGGCGAGGGGGTGCCCTCCCTGACGAGACCGGACGCGACCGATTCGCCGGCGCCCACCGACGCACCGGTCGTGACCGAGACACCGGTCGTGACCGAGGCACCGGTCGTGACCGAGACACCGGTCGTGACCGAGGCACCCGTCGTGACCGACGCACCGGTCGCCACCGACGCTCCGGAGACCGACGACGGCGACGACGGTGGGGTGCCCGCCTGGCTGATCCCGGTCATCGTCATCGGCGGGCTCGTGCTCGTCACGGCGGTCGCGCTCGCCTCGCGCCGGCGGTCACGGGACGATGTCGCCCGCGGCACCGGGGGTCGCCGCGAGGCACACGCGATGGCGGCGTGGATCCACGACCAGCTGTCGCTCGAGATCCTCGCGTTGCCGGCCGCGGACGGCGCCCGCCGCTGGGCGACCGAACGATCGCGGCTCGACCAGCTGGCCATCGATGCGCGTGCGTTCGCAGCCGCCGGCGATCCCGAGCTGTGGAACCAGCTCGTCGTGATCATGCAGACGCTCAGCTCGTCGATCGACACGGCGGTGCGGTTGCGGTCGACCGAGGGCGCCGACGCGCAGATGGCCGACGAGGCGGTCGCGATCGCCAACCGGCATCGCGCCGAGCTCGGCGGGTGGGTCGAGCGGGCTCGGCCCTTCGTCTGACGATTCGTCCGACGATCACCGGCCCCGCGAGCCCTCATCACGCCGCGCCCACGTCGCCGAGAAATCTGCGCGAGTGTTCCTTGCTCACGCAATAGATGCTGCACCAAGGAACAAGCAGTCGGTAACGTCGTGATTCGGTGGACGGGGGGTCCACCACGACATCCGTGGGCGCATGCCCGCAGAGGGGGTTTCACATGTCCTATGCACGTCAAGGTGAACCGGCGAAGCGCTGGCGCGACTGGGTCGAACGCAGTCCGATCCTCAGCCTGTTCGTCGTCGGCATCATCGCCACCCAGCTCGGCACCTACTTCGGGTACGTCTTCCCCGCGGTCGGTCTGCCGGTCCTGCCGTGGCCGCTCTACAACGGCATCCTCGCGTCGCAGATCGCCGACGGGTTCAACGCCGCCACGGTGCTCGATCCCGAGACGGGTGCCACCGTCATCCCGAACTTCGCCGTGTCGAGCGATGCGTTCTTCATGGGGCACTCGCTGCACTTCGTCAACGGCATCGTCTTCGCGATGCTGTGGGGGATCCTGTTCCGCGAGGACGCCGCACGCTTCATCAAGAACAACGTCCTGAACGGCGTCGTGTACGGCGTCATCATGACGATCATCAGTGCCGGGCTGCTCGTGCCGTACGCCTACGTCCCCGAGCAGGGCTACGGGTTCTTCCTCTTCGACGGGCCCGACGGGTGGAAGCTCCCGCTCGGGATCCTGATCTGGCACCTCATCTACGGCGTGTTCCTCGGGTTGCTCTGGAACCCGACCCGCACCGCCGACGAATGACCCCGGCCCCGTAGCGCTCCCGCTGCACCACAACGAGAGATCAGAGCGAGAGAGATCAGAACGAGAGAAATCAAGTGAGGGCCGGGTCGCACGACCCGGCCCTCACCGCGTCCGAGTGCTGGTCACGCGAGCGACGGGATCGCGATGACGACGACCGACAGCGGGGTGTCGGCGCGGAGCACGCCTGCGTCCCCGGCGCGACACCGCAGCGCGGTCTCGGCCTCGACCTCGGACCCGTCGACGTCGCCCGTCCCCGACAGCACCCAGCCGAGCACGACGCCGTCGTCGCAGCGGAGGTCGATCGACGCGCCCGCGTCGAGCTCGTCGACGTCGATGCGGAGCCCACGTGGTTCGAAGATGCCGAGCCGGCGACGCCGGACGCCGTCGGCTCCCGCCACCGGACGCGCCGGGAAGGCGCCGGGTCGGAGCACGATGGGCGCCTCGACGACCGCCGCGGGGTAGACGGCCGGGGCCCCCACGACCTGTTCCCACACCGCCTCGTAGGCGTCCTGCTGGGCACGTCCGTCACCATCGGTCCGATGGAAGAGGCCACCCTCGAACCGGCCGGCCTCGCCCAGTTCGGTGCGGCCACGCTCGAGCTGCTCGGGGCTCAGGTACCCGTTGCGACTCGTGCCGCCGAACTGGAGCACGACGACGCGCCGGTCGGGCCCACCCTCCTGGGGGCCGTACCGAACGCCCTCCGGGAAGTACGCGATCTCACCGGCGCCCACCTGCATCGTCCGCCCGATCGGGACCGCGCCCTCGGTGCAGATCCGGACCTGGTCCCAGAGGTGCCGATGGCTCGGCGAGTAGTACGTGCCGAGCTCGTCGGCATAGGCGAGGTGGTAGTTGTCGGGCGTCCCCTCGTCCCCGTCGAACAGGCGCTTGTGCCGCATCGAGCCTGCCTGACGATGCTTCACCATGCTCTCACCCCACGGCATGCGGCCCGTCCGCACGACCTCGATCCCGCCCGGAGCCTCGGCTCGCGCGAGGCCGTCGGTGACCTCACCGGCGCTCATGCCGACCTGCTCAGCGTCGGGAAGCGGTCGAGCCCGGCCTCGATGCGGGTCGCGGCCGCGCGCAGCGCCGGCAAGCGAGCCAACAGCGAATCGACGGCGTCGTCGGGCGCCGAGCTCGACGAGGAGTTGAGCGCCGCGACCACCCGCCCCTGCGGCCCGCGAATCGGCACGGCGACGGCGGCCGCACCGTACTCGACGGTGTCGACCACGACGGCGTGGCCCCGGTCGGCCACATCGGCGAGGATCGCCGACAGTTCATCGGCGGTCGTCGGTGTGTTGGCCGTGTAGCGAGCGAACGGTGCCCGGGCGAGGAAGGCGGCACGATCGGGTGGATCGAGGGCGGCGAGGAGCACGTGGCCGGTCGAGGTCGCGTGGGCGGGGAGGCGGGCCCCGACGTAGTGACGCGCGAACGCCGGCCGCTCGGCCGCCGCGTGCGCGATGTAGACGACGTCGTTGCCGTCGAGCACGGTGATCGAGCAGGTGTGCTCGACGTCGTCGGCGACCTGGGCGAGGACGGGTTGCACGAAGCTCCGCAGGTTCGTCGAGTCGAGGTACGACCCGCCGAGTGCGAGGACGCGGGCCGTCAGCGAGAACCTGCGGTCGACCGATCGGACGAAGCCGAGATGCTGCAGTGTGAGGAGGCTCCGCCGGGCGGTCGCCGGGCTCGTGCCGGTGGCGGCCGCGACCTGGCTGAGCGTCATCTCCGGTCGCTCGGCCGAGAACGCCTCGATGACCGCGAGACCGCGCGCCAACGCATGCACGAACTCACCGTTCGGTGCCGCCGAATCGGGCGGGTCGACCGTTCGATCGATCGGGCTGGGCGGACTCGGCGTTGACATGCGGGGTCGGTACCTTCCAGACTGAGCATTCGTTGGGCGCAAGAACTTTCGCACAGCGAAATGGCGTCCGCAAGCCAACGTCGACACACGAGCGGGACAGCACACCGGACCGGAACGCCGGACACGAGGGGGCAACGATGGCAGCAAGCGAGACGTACGACGTCGTGGTGATCGGGCACGGGGCCGCTGGGCTGTCGGCTGCGGTCACCTACGTCGAGGCCTGCCGCGCCGAGGGGCGCACGCCGAGCATCGCCGTGCTCGAAGCCAGCCCCGAAGACGAACGCGGTGGTGCGACGCGGTGGACGACCGCCCGATTCCGAGCGCTCGAGGATCTCACCCTCGACCCGTTCTTCGTCGGGCGGATGCAGGAGCTCTCGGGCGGGCTGGCCGACGTCGACTACTGCCGCCGGCTCGAGGCCGAGGTGCCGAAGTCGCTCGCGTTCCTGCAGGATCACGGCGTCGAGCTCGTCCACTACGGCCCGCCGGTCGCCATGCGCGTCACCCACGAGGTCACCCCGAACGGCGGTGGCGCGTCGATCGTCGAGCACCTGCATGCCGCGCTCGTCGCGGACGGTGCAGCCGACATCCACTACCAGACCGCAGCCGAGCGGCTCGTCGTCGGCGACGACGGCGCGATCGCCGGCGTCGTCGTCCGCGGCCCCGACGGCCGCACGCGCGAGATCGCCGCCGCCGCCGTCGTGCTCGCGTGCGGCGGGTTCGAGGGCAACCGCGAGATGCTGACCCGCTATGCCGGGCCGAACGCGGTCGATCTCCCCCTGCTCGCTCCTGGGCTCAAGCACAACCAGGGCGCCGGCATCCGGATGGCGATGGCGGTCGGCGCTGCGACCTCGGGCCAGTTCGACATGCTCCACACCGAACTCGTCGACATCCGCACCGACCGGGCCGACGCCGTCATCTACGCCCACCCGTACGGCATCGTGGTCAACGGTGACGGCGAGCGCTTCTGGGACGAGGGCCAGGGCACGTTCGAGGACACCTTCGAGCAGATCGCGTTCGAGGTCTACAAGCACCAGGGGCAGCAGGCCTACTTCATCGCCGATCAGACGATCACCTCGTACCCCGGGTTGATGGTGTTGTTCGACACCGATCAGCCGGCGATCGAGGCGTCGTCGATCGCCGAGCTCGCGATGCTGCTCGGCCTCGATCCCGAGGCGCTCGAGCAGACCGTGGCCGACTACAACGCCGCCGTCCAGCCGGGCGAGTTCGACCCGAACGTGCTCGACGGCAAGTGCACCGAGGGGCTGTCGCCCGACAAGACCAACTGGGCCTACCCGCTGCAGAACCCGCCGTACTTCGCGTACCCGCTGAAGGCGGCCATCTGCTTCACCTACGGCGGGCTGCGGACCGACGCCGACGCCCGCGTCCTGGCCGAGAACGGTGCCCCGATTCCCGGGTTGTACGCGGCGGGCGAGATCGTCGGCGTCTTCTACCACGCCTACCCGGCTGGTACGTCGGTGCTGCGGTCGCTGTCGTTCGGACGGGTCGCCGGCAGCCACATCGCCGCCGGCGGCTGATGCGCATCGTCGTCTGCGTCGCTCTGCGGGCCGACTCGACACCCACCGCGCTCCCCGCTCACGACGCCCACGCCGTCGAGGCAGCGCTCCGGCTGGCGGAGGGGGCCGGCCGGGCCGACGAGGCCCCGACCGAGATCGTCGTCGGCGTGCTCGCTCCGGCCGAGGCGCTCGGCGTCGCGCGGGGCGCGCTCGCGATGGGTCTCCCACGCGGCGCGCTCGTCGTCGCACCGGCCGACCTGGACGACGACGTGATC
>JAUHYJ010000283.1 GCA_030425785.1 Acidimicrobiia bacterium
CACGTCGCGCCCGAGGCGGTCGACGGCGGCCCGATCGCGTTCGTGCAGGACGGCGACCAGATCAAGATCGACGTGCCGACCCTGTCGCTCGACCTGCTGGTCGACGACGCAGAGATGGAGGCCCGCCAGGCAGCGTGGGCCGGCCCGCCGGCGCCGCGGTACACGACGGGTGTGCTGGCGAAGTACGCCAAGCTCGCCCAGGGCGCCGAGAAAGGCGCCATCACCAACGTCGGACCGGGCGAACCGATGTGAGCTACGTGATCCGCCCTGCTCGGCTGTCGGATGCCGACGATCTCGGCCGGGTCCACGTGCGCGCGTGGCAGGCGGCGTACACCGGTGGCCTGATGCCGGACGAGTACCTCGACGGTCTGTCGGTCGACGACCGAGCGGCGATGTGGCGACGCGGTCTCGCCGTCGAGCCGCCTCCCCGGGCGGCGCCCTGGGTCGCCGAGGCACCCGGTGGCACCGTCGTCGGCTTCGCGGTCGTCGGCCCGTCGCGTGACGACGACGGTGACGACCCGGGTGGCGAGCTGTATGCGATCAACGTCGACCCCGACCACTGGGGGACCGGCGCCGGCGAGGCACTGTTCGTCGCCGGGGTCGATGCGCTCCGCGACGCCGGCTTCACCGACGCCATCTTGTGGGTCCACCCCGACAACGCCCGAGCCCGCGCCTTCTACGAGCGTCACGGCTGGGACTGCGACGACGTCGAACGCGTCGAGGACATCGCCGGCGCGAGCGTCCCGGAGATCCGCTACTCGATCACGTGGTGAACTGGGCGTACCGGTCTGTGCTTCGATGACGGCCATGAGCGACTGCCCGGTGCACGCCGGCCACCGGATCGAGGACACAATCACGCTCGACACCGAGGCGATCGTCGCCGGGGCCAGGCTGCTCGGCGACCGCAACCCGCTGCACTCCGACCCCGACGCTGCCGCGGCGAGCCGGTTCGGTTCGCTCATCGCCTGCGGGCCGCACGTCGCCGGCGTGCACGCGTGCATGCTGCCGAGCCATCTGACGGATCTCGGCGTCGCCATGGTGGGCGTCGACTTCACCGTCCGCTACGAGCGCCCGGTCTTGCCCGACGTCGTCCACACGATGTGGTGGCAGGTCGACACCACCGAGCCCCGCGGCCGCCACTGGCAGGTGTCGTGGACCGGCGCCGTCGACGCCCCGACAGGCCGGTGCATCGCCGCCGCGGGCCTCATCCTGGTCCTCGGGAGCTGAACTCCACGCTGGGCCCGCACGGATCGACCCCGCCTCGATCACCTCGGCGCAGAAGTGCCGCTATGCGTGCGCTCAGCGCGACCCAGAGGCGAACATTCTGATCGATCAGCGAGACCGAGCCGATGCCGAGCTTGTGGCGGGAACGCGGGCTGGCTCTACGACGTTGTGTGACCTGCCTGCGTAGCGCGCCGTCGTGACGCTCCCCAGCGCGCCACCGTCCAGATGAGAGACACCGTGATGGCGCATGCAGCAATGAAGCAGACTCCGGCGAGCAACTGCCCGCCCAACGTCATGGCGAAGTTGACGGTGAGCAGTACAGCGAGCACCAACGCGATGACGTGAAGCGTGATCGTCCTGCGCCACCGCATCGCCGCTGAGGATACGCCACCGACCGTGGTCCGGGATCGCAGGGTCGAACGCCGCACCTGCTCAGTATCGGCCCTCTTGCATGAGGCGCTCCGCCCGCCCTCAACCGGTGTTTCCGAGCGGCGGCGGCACCCGTCGGCGAACCCTGTTCTGCTGTGCTCCGCTCGCGCTCAGCTACGCGGCGTCGGGTGGGCGGAGTGGGGTGCCGTCGGGGCGGGTGATGTGGATGGTGCCGTCGGGGCGGCGTGCGACCGCGAAGCCGCCGGTGTGCTTGAACACGTTGTGGCGATGGCACATGGTGCCGCCGTTCGACGGGTCGGTCGGCCCGCCTCTCGATCTGGGTTCGAGGTGATCGATGTCGCAGATCTGGGCGCGGAGTGTGCAGCCGAGCCAGTTGCACATCGGGTCGAGGGCCATCATCGCTTCACGGATCGGGCCGGTGAACAACGTGCGTGCGCGGCCGGCGTGGACGATGACGCCGGCGTCGTCGGTGACGATCAGCCGCAGCCGACCGAGCACGGTGGCGGCGACGACCTGGCGCGGGTCGACCGGAATGCCGTCGATGGTCTCGCAGCGCCGCTCGCGCACGGTCGACGGGTCGACGTCGACCGGCTCGTCGGTGATCTCGGACTCGAGGCGCTGCTCGTACTGGTCGAGGTCACACACGAGGTTGACGGTGGCATCGATCGAACGGCCGTCGCCGGTGCCGGCCTCGGCGGCGGCGAGGACCATCGCGACGAAGGCGTCAGCGCGCCGCTGGGCCGCGGTGCGTGGCATCTGCGACGGGGTGGCGTCGTCGCCGTAGGTGTCGCGGGTCCACTGCCAGTCGCGTTCGAACTCGGCGTCGCAGAACGTCTGGAACACGTCGCGCATGGCGGTGCCCTGCACGACGCCGTGGGTGGTCTCGAACCGGGTCGTGGCTCCGTCGAAGCCGACGCGGGCGTTGCGGTACTCGTGGGCGCGTTCGTGTTCGGCGTGCGCACCGTCGGCGTCGGCCAACTGTTCCCACCGAGCCGCCACGATCTTGAAGTCGGCGAACTCGAGCGTCTGGGCGGCTTCCAGCAAGATGTCCTGCGACCCGGCGAGTTGATCACCAGCGCGCGGGTTGGCGTGCAGCCGGGCCAGTTCGCGGACCTGGGCGACACCGATGCGACCCGCCATGAACTCGCCGGCGACCTCGGCCAACTCGCGCACCATGCGCGCCGTCCGCGTCCGTGCCGTGGCCTCACCACGAGTGCAGTTCGTCGTCGCCATCACCCACGCGCCGACCGTGCGATGCCCATCAGCGGCGTAGTGCCCGGATCGCTCGGCGTGATCGACGGCACCGACCATTGCGGCTTCGACCCGTCGGGCGGCGATGTTCAACTCGCGCAGCTTCGCGTCGAGGTCGTGGCCTGACAGGTCGGACCACTCACCCGCTGTGGGGAGGTCGACGACCAGTCGTTCCATGATCGAACTCTAGCCGAACATACGTTCGATTACAACCTGATCACCAGGTACTTCAGATGTTCGAGGGGGCCGAATCGCCATCGGCGACACGGCCTCGGTTCGATGATCCGGACGCCTCAATCGGTCGGTGGCCACGGGCCGACGCGCCGGAAGCCGAGCGCGGTGAACAGCCGCTCGGACGGGACGTTGCCGTCGGTGATCGTGGCCCCGACGATCTCGACCTCGGCGTCGGCCAACGAGCGCAGGCTGTGTGCGACGATCGCCCGGCCGAGACCGCGGCCCTGGTGCGCCGGAGCCACCACGACGGGGTCGACGTAGCAGGTCTCGTCGACCACGACCACGAACGAGAAGGCGACCGGTTCATCGGCGTCGGCGACCGCCACGAACGAGTGCTGCCGAACCATCGAGGCGAGGTAGTGGTCGATCGCCTCACGAGCGTCGTCGAGGTCTTCGCCCTCGTCGTCGACGGTGTCGCGGTATGCCGCGAGCATCAGGCACGCCAGTGACTCCCGCTGGTCGTCGCCCGGCTCGGTGATCCGGAAGCCGATGGGAAGCGCCCGACCCCCGCCCGCCGCCGACACTCCCCGGTACTCGCTCCGCGTGCGCGGCACGTCGTGCACGCTCGGATCGTAGATCACGTCGCCGGAGCCGCTGTTCCGGATGCCTTGCGTGCGCGGCGCGGTCGTTTCGGCCAAGATGGTTCGATGTTCGACATCGCAGACGCTGCGGTGGAGGGCGCGATGGCGGCGGGTGCGGTGTATGCCGACGCTCGCGTCACGGCGCGCACCACTCGCTCGATCAACGTCCAGAACGCCGACGTCGAGGACATCAGCCTCGGCGAGGACACGGGCGTCGGCGTGCGCGCGTTGATCGGCTCGTCGTGGGGGTTCTTCGCCACCGACCAGCTCACGACCGCGGCGGCCCGGCGGGCGGGGGAGCGGGCGGCCGAGATCGCGCGGGCCTCGGCATCCGTGCCCGGGGCCCCGATCGAACTGGCCGACGTGCCGATCGACCAGGCGACCTGGGTGACGCCGCACGAACAGCACCCCATGCAGGTGTCGATGGCCGACCAGGCCGACCTGCTCGTCGCCTCGACGCGCACGATGCTCGAGGTGCCCGAGGTCAAGCTCGCACGCGGATCGCTCGAGTTCTGGGACATCCACACCTGGCTGGTCTCGTCGCAAGGACATCGCATCGACCAGACGCTCGTCCTGTCGGGCGGTGGCATCAGCGCGATGGCGATCGGCGACGGCGAGACGCAGATCCGGTCGTACCCGCAGTCGTTCGGCCAGTTCGAGTCCGGCGGCTGGGAGACCGTGCTCGCGTGGGACTACCTCGGCAACGCACCCCGCATGGCCGACGAGGCCGCCGCCCTGCTCACCGCGGCCGAGATGGAGGAGTGCCGCAAGCCGCTCATCCTCGAGGGGTCGCAGGTCGCGCTGCAGATCCACGAGTCGGTCGGCCACGCGATCGAGCTCGACCGGATCCTCGGGTGGGAGGCCGCCTTCGCCGGCACGTCGCACCTCGAACTCGCGAAGCTCGGCCAGCACCGCTACGGCTCCGAGCTGATGAACATCACGGCCGACGCCACCATCGCCGGCTCGCTCGGGAGCTTCGGCTACGACGACGAGGGCACCCCCGCGCGCTCGGTCGACATCGTCAAGGACGGCATCTGGGTCGGCGTGCTCTCGGGCCGTGACAGCGCCCACCTCGCCGGGCTCGAACCCGGCGGCATGGTCAAAGCCGACGGGTACGACCGCCTACCGATGGTCCGCATGACCAACGTCGGCCTCCTGCCCGGCGACTCGTCGCTCGACGAGATGATCGCCTCGACGGAGGACGGTGTGTACATGGCGACGAACCGCTCGTGGTCGATCGACGACCGTCGGCTCAACTTCCAGGTCGGCTGCGAGATCGGCTGGGAGATCAAGGACGGCGTGAAGACCCGCATGCTGAAGAACCCGACCTACACGGGGATCACGCCACAGTTCTGGGGCAGCATGGACATGCTCGCCGGTCCCGACGAGTGGGTGTTCTGGGGCACACCGAACTGTGGCAAGGGGCAGCCGATGCAGGTCGCCCGCACCGGCCACCCTGCCGTGCCGGCCAGATTCCACGACGTCCGGATGGGGGTGCGGGGATGAGCGCACCGACCGACCTCACGTCCCTGGCCGAGCGAACGCTGGCACTGCTGCCGGCCGACGTCGACGGCCAGGTCCAGATCGCGGCGACCAGCTCCGGTCTGACCAGGTTCGCCAACTCCTTCATCCATCAGAACGTCGCCGACGAGGGCACCGAGATCGCACTGACGGTTGCACGCGGCCGGCAGGTGGCCTCGGCGTCGGCCCACGTCGGCGACGACGACGCGCTCGCCCGCTTCGTGGCGTCGGTGGTCGCCGCCGCCGAGATCGCGCCGGAGATGGCCGATTGGCCTGGTGTGGGTGCCGGCACCGAGGTGATCGGGCGGTCGGACGCATCGCCGCCCGGGTCCCCGGCCGATCGCGCCGCCGTCGTCGCCGCCTTCGTCGGCGCA
>JAUHYJ010000284.1 GCA_030425785.1 Acidimicrobiia bacterium
CCACGACGGGGGTGCGGTACCGATGACGATCTGGGCGACGCCGAACGCGAGGTAGGGCGCGACGACCGAATACCGCAGCCCGATCGCGTCGACGATGCGTGGCCCGATCAGCCCACCGGTCGCCGCCCCCATCGCCGTGATGGCGAGCAGCAGGCCGAAACCGAGGCTGTCGAGGCCGAGCTCGACGACGGCGAACTTCGCGAAGATGCCCTGGCCGAACATGAGGCCGAGGTTCGTGACCGTGAACATCACCGCCAGCGTCCGGAGCAGGGTGTGGTCGCGCAGCCAGCGGATCGCCGCGCCCAGGCCGGCGTCGGGGGACGACGCCGGTGCGACGGGCGGTGGCCGCCGCACGCGGATCGTCAGCAGGAGCGCGGCGGCGACCGCGAAGCTGGCGGCGTTCGTGGCGAAGGGCAACCCCGCCTCGAGATCGAACAACAGGGCGCCGATCGACAGACCGGCGAGCGATCCGGCCACGATCTCGGCTGCGAAGAGGAAGCCGTTCGCCCGGGGGAGCTGGCCCGGGTCGACGAGCATGGGCAGGAAGGCCTGCGCCGTCGAGTCGAACACGACCTCGCAGGCCCCGATGACGACCAGCAGCCCCACCAGCCACCAGATCGACGAGCTGCCGTTGACGGCCTGGGCGGCGATGACGGCGAACAGCCCGACGCGGATCAGGTTGGCGCCGATCATCAGTCGGCGTCGGTCGAGCCGGTCGACGACGATGCCGACCGGCAGGGCGATGACCAGCCATGGCACGAAGGTCGCCACCGACACGAGGGCGAGCAGGCGTTCGTCGTCGGTGATCGACAGGGCGAGCAGGGGCATCGCGACGAAGTTGACGCCGTCGCCGAGGTTGCTGATCAGGCTCGCCCACCACTGGCGCCAGTACGCGCGTGGCAGTGACTTCCCCGACGACATCGCCGGCACGTTAGCGATACTCCGCGGCGATCTCCGAGCGTTTCACCTTGCCGAGCGTTGAGCGTGGCAGTTCGGCGACGAGCACCACGCGGCGTGGCGCACAGAAGGCCGGCAGCTCGGAGCGCACCCGGTCGCGGAGCGCGTCGAGCGTCGGCGGGGCCGATGGGTCGGACGGGACGACGAAGGCCGTGACGATCTGGCCCCACTCGTCGTCGGGGAGCCCGGCGACGGCCACGTCGTCGACGCCGGGCGCACCCGCCAGCGCTCGCTCGACCGGCTCGGGCCACACGTTCTCGCCGCCGGTGATGATGAGGTCGCCGCGCCGGCCGTGCACCGTCAGGCGGCCGTCGGCGCCGATCTCGCCGAGGTCGCCGGTCGGGAACCAGCCGTCCGGCGTGCGCGGGTCGGTGCCGTCGCGGTAGCAGCGCAGCAGCATCGGGCAGCGCAGCTGCACCTCGCCGGCGACGAAGCGGAGCTCGACCCCCTCGAGTGGGCGGCGGTCGTAGACGACGCCGCTGCCGGTCTCGGTCATCCCGTAGGTCGTCACCGAGTTCGCGGGTCGATCGGCGGGAGGGTGCGCCCCGCCCAGCACGATCACTCGCCAGCGGGCCGGGTCGATGCGACGCATCGCCGTGCTGACGAGCGAGACGAGGGTGCCGTTCGAGGCGTCGACCGCGCTCGCGTCGAACGCGGGCAGCACCGTGAGGGGCGTCCCGGTGTGGAGTGCCCGGGTGACGACCGACAGTCCGCCGACGTGCGACAGCGGTAGACAGGCCAGCCAGCGATCGCGATCGGGGTCGACCTCGAGACGGGCCGAGGTCGCGACGGCCGACGCCGCGACGGCGTCGTGGGTGAGCACGACGCCCTTGGGGACGCCGGTCGACCCGCTGGTCGCGACGACGAGGGCGTCGCCGTCCTCGACCGGTCGTGCGTCGTCGAGCTCGACCGTGTCGCCACCCTCGTCGACGACGGCGGCGGCCCCGAACCGGCGGAGCAGGTCGGCCCTCGCGGGCGGCGGCAGCCGCTGGTCGATCGGCAGCACGGCGTCACCGGCGTCCCAGGCCCGTCGGAGTGCGTCGACGAAGGCCTCGCCACCCGGCAGGTCGAGCGCGACCAGCCGACGCACGTCAGGCCGTGACCGGGTCGATCGGCGCCGGCGCGCCGACCGACTGCTGGATCGTCTCGGCGATCGCGAGGCACCGCAGATCGGTGAACCGATCACCCATCACCTGCACGCCGACGGGGAGGCCGTCGGCCGTTCCGGCGGGCACGATCGCACCCGGCAACGCGAGCAGGTTGCCCGGCAGCACCGGTCGGAGCGTGTCGCGCACCAGCGTCCCCGCGTCGCCGAGGTCGGCGCCGTGCTCGAACGGTGGTGTTCCCCAGGTGGGGGAGAGCAGGACGGGGTGGTCGGCGAAGAACGCCGACCACTCGCGCATGAGGCGGAACCGCGTCGCCTGCACGTGGGCGGCGAGCTCGATCGACGCGGGCGGGGCCGTCGCTTGGAAGTTGTCGAGCAGCTCACGCCCGCCGTCACCCATCACCTCGTCGAGCAGCGGTCTGATCAGGCCGATCTCGCCGAGCAGCAGTGCCGCCCACATGTCGATCGCTTCCTCGTAGCCGGGTGGGGTCGCCTCGACCACCCGGTGACCGGCGTCGTCCAGGATGTCGGCCGCGGCACGCACCGCAGCCGCGATCTCGGGATGTGTCGCCCCACCGGGCGGGTCGGCCATCACGGCGACGTCGACGCGTTCCCCGTCGGCGAGGTCGGTGAGGGTGACCGGGAGCGCGCGCGGATCACGGACGTGCGGCCCGGCCAACACCTCGAGCGCGGCGCGCACGTCGCGCACCTGGCGTGCCATGGGACCTTCGACGACCATCTGCTGCGACGCGAGCAGCATGTCCTCGGGCGGGATCACCGTCGCCATCGGGACGACGCCGACCGACGGCTTGATCGACGCGATGCCGCAGCAGTGTGCTGGATTGCGGAGTGAGCCGCCGATGTCATTGCCGAGCCCGAGCGGGCTCATGCCCGACGCGATCGCGCTCGCTTCGCCGCCGCTCGATCCGCCGGCGGTGCGCCCCGGATGGTGCGGGTTGCGGGTCAGCCCGTGCAACGACGAGTCGGTGTGCACGCGCAGCCCGAAGTCGGGCAGGTTGGTCCGGGCGATCGGGATCGCGCCAGCGGACCGCATCCGTTCGACGCTCGGCGCGTCGCTCGAGGCGATGGCGTCGGCGAGCGCGGCCACACCCTGCGTGGTCGGGGTGCCGGCGAGGTCGATGTTCTCCTTGACCGTGATCGGCACCCCGTGGAACGGACCGAGGTCGTCACCCGCCGCCACGGCGGCGTCCGCCGCATCGGCTGCCGCGAGTGCCTCGTCGTCGAGCCGCCGGACGACCGCGTTCAGGTGCGGGTTGACCGCGTCGATGCGGTCGAGGTGGGCCTCGACGACGGCCCGGCTCGACGCATCGCCCGATCGGATTCGGGCCGCGAGTTCGAGGGCGCCGAGTTGCCAGAGTTCGCTCATGGGTCCATCATGGCCCGGCCGTGAACGCCCCTGCGAAGCCATCCGTGTCCGATTGGGTCGCCGGTGCGCGCCCCCGCACGCTGCCCGCCGCAGTGGTGCCGGTGGCCGTCGGCGCCGGCGCGGCGGTGGGCGCGGGCGAGAGCTTCGGGGACGGCGTCGTCTGGTGGCGTGTCGTGGTGGCGTTGATCGTGTCGCTCTGGCTCCAGATCGGTGTCAACTACGCCAACGACTACAGCGACGGCGTGCGTGGCACCGACGACGTGCGGGTCGGCCCGATGCGGCTGGTCGCGAGCGGGGTGGCCTCGCCGTCGGCGGTCAAGCGGGCTGCGCTTGCCTCGTTCGGCGTCGCCGCGGTCGCGGGTCTGGCACTCGCCGCCGCGACCAGCTGGTGGTTGATCGCCGTCGGCGTCGCAGCCATCGCCGCCGCCTGGGGCTATACCGGCGGTCCGACGCCGTACGGATACCTGGGTCTCGGCGAGGTGTTCGTGTTCGTGTTCTTCGGGCTGGTGGCCACCGTCGGGACGACGTACGTCGCGATCGAGGGCGTTCCGGCCGTCACCTGGGTGGCGGCAACCGGCGTCGGCCTCATCGCCTGCGCGCTGCTCGTCGTGAACAACCTGCGCGACATCCCCGGCGACCGCGCCGTCGGCAAGCGGACGCTCGCGGTGCGCCTGGGCGACGGTCGCACGCGCCACCTCTACCTCGGCCTGCTGCTGGCGACGTTCCTGAGCGTGGTCGCGTGCGCCGCCTGGCGGCCGTGGTCGCTGCTCGGCTTGATCGGCGTCGTCGCCGCTCGCCGCCCGGTCGCCGACATCCGCGGTGGCGCGACGGGCCCGGCACTGATCCCCGTCCTGGTCGTCACCGGCCAGGTCCAGCTCG
The DNA here is from genome assembly GCA_030425785.1 of Acidimicrobiia bacterium. Lineage (GTDB taxonomy): Bacteria > Actinomycetota > Acidimicrobiia > Acidimicrobiales > Ilumatobacteraceae > Ilumatobacter. The sequence continues at coordinate 4,329 of JAUHYJ010000284.1, forward strand.
TGTTCGGGGCCGGCCTCGCCGTGGGCCTCGCCGTCGGCTGACCGTCGGGACGATCGTCGGGACGATCGTCGCTACTTCGTCAGGGTGATGAGCGCGTCGACCGATGAAGTCGGCGGACCCTGGGACGAGGGTCCATCGTCCTCCGAACCGGCGACGACGCGGACGAAGACGAAGTAGTCGCCGGCGTCGAGGGTCTGGTCGTCGATGCAATCGCCGGTCTGGGTGTCGCTCACGACCCCGCCGGTGACACGCGACAGCTGGTAGAAGACCTCCCCGCCGCACGGCGTGATGCTGAGGTCGCGTGAACCGGTGAGGGTGAAGTCGACTCGGGCGATCGCGTACCCTTCGGACGTGGAGGAGTAGTCCGTCCGCTCGACGGGGGTGTCGATGTCGGGATCGGCGGATGCCGACGTGTTGGAGGTCAGCCCGATGTCGACCGTGTACTCGTCGCCCGTCTCGTCGAACGAGATCGACGCCGTCGACGAGGAGGCCGCGGTTGCGCCGGTCGTCGTCGCCGAGGCGTCGGCCGCGGCCGTACGTGAGCTCACCGAGTAGGGCGCGATGAGCGTGGTGACCCCGGTGGTCGGGTCGGTGAAATCGGTCCGGTCGACCGTCTTGCGGTGGATGCCGGGCCCGAGCGTCGTGGACGCGTTCTTGAGCGCCTCGTAGCGTTCGGTCACTTCACGGAAGTCGTCCTCGGTCGTCTCGCCGGTGAGGCCGCCGCCGCCGTCGAAGAACTGCGAGAAGCGTTCGGCCTCGGTGCGCGCTCTCGACTCGACGACGTACGACGTCACGTCGACCTTGTTCTCACAACCGGGGAAGTCGGGGATCGGGTCGCCACCCTGGGCGATCACGTTCTCGGACAGCGTGAACTCGGTCGCCGCGAGCTCGACGTTGCCGAGCCAGCTCGACAGGGCCAGCGCGATCTTGGACTTGACCGACGACGTGAGCTTCCACAGCGGCCGACGACACGGCTCGAGGTCGACGCTGACGCCCAGCGGCACGGACGCCTCGGGGCCGCCGAGGCCGTACGCGGCGAGCTTGAGCGCTGGTGTCAACGTCGCCCCTGCCGTCGCTTTCGCGGTCGCCGTCCACGTGCTGGTCGCCCTCGGGGTGACCGCGGCGATGGTGTCGGTGCCGGTCGTGTCGTCGTACACGATGCCGGCGGTGAGCTGGACGCTGTAGTTCGCCGAGCCCGACACCGATCCTTCGACGGCGCCGCTCAGGCCCAGGTTCAGGCTG
>JAUHYJ010000285.1 GCA_030425785.1 Acidimicrobiia bacterium
ACCGGGTGCGTCGTGGCTGTACGTGCCGTCGGTGTGCGGGGGCAACTCGATGTCGGTGTAGGCGGTGTCGTCGCGCGCGGCGTCGGGCTGGAACTCCCAGAACCCGCCGAAGATGGTGTGGCGCACGTACCCGATGCGCTCGACCAGGCGTTGCGTGGCGTCGGCGGTCGTCGGCGTGCCCTCGACGATGCAGAACCCGAATCGGTGGAGGCGGTCGAGGAGCGCGAGCACACCGTCGTCGTCCACGATCACGAGGTCGTGGTCGACGGTCGGCCAGTTCGCCTCGATCGTGTCGCGGTCCCACAGCGTGCGGTCGTCGTCGGGGTCGGGGCGCCGGACCTCGTCGAGCAGGTCGATCGGCAGGATCGACGGCGGCGAGTCGTCGCTCCAGTCGACCACGACGGCGTCGCCATCGAGGTCGACGCGCGCGGCGACGCCGTGTCGGGCCGGGTCGTACACCGAACTGTCGACGAGCCGTTGACCGGTGCGTGCGTCGTACGACGCCGGGTCGCGGGAGTGGTCTCGGACCCAGGTCCAGGACAGCTCGACGACGTCGCCGTCGTCCCAGGTGACGAGCAACCGCTCGCCGCACGACAGCCGATCGATGGTCGCCATGACCAGCAGTCAAGCACGCCCGGTGCCATCACGTCATCGTTCTGCGCTGGCGGAGTCCGTCGTGGCTCGGCACCGCTCGACCGGCGTACGGTGGCGCCATGTTCGAGGGGATGTTCGGTCCGACCGGTGAGCTGTTCCACATCGGCATCCGCGTGCCCGATCTCGGCGCCGCGATGGACGAGATCGGTGCCTCGCACGGCGTCGAGTGGACCTCGGTCCGCGACAGCCCGTTCCGGGTCTGGGAGCCCGACAACGGCTACGCCGAGTACCCGCTGAAGCTCGTGTTCTCGCGCACCGGGCCGTGCCGCCTCGAGCTGCTCGAGGGTGTGCCCGGCTCGCACTGGGACGGTCGCGAGGTACCCGGACCTCACCACCTCGGCGTGTGGGTCGACAGCGTCGCCGACGAGGTCGAGCGGTTGATGGCGCGGCACTGGACCCTCGAGTTCTCGGCCGCCTCACCCGAGGAGGGATACGGGCGGTTCGCCTACATCCGTTCACCCGAGGGCGTGCTGTTCGAGCCGGTCGAGGTCGCGAACCGTGAGCGGTTCGAGACCTGGTGGGCGGGCGGCGAGCTCCGCTCCGCGTCGGGCTGAGGCACCGACTGGCGGGCCGCATCGACCTCGACGCAATCCCGCGGTGGTCTCGCATCGCCTGCGGCCGGCCCGATTGCCTACGGTTCGCCACGCATGGCTGAGATGGTCGACTACGACGAGTTCGCCTACTTCCACGAGAACGCGGCCGAGTGGGGTCTGCCCGACGACGGCCCGCCGGACGTCGAGCGGGTCGCGACGACGTGCCCCGACGGGCGGCTGATGAGCTCGCTGAAGTGGGGCGGCGCGCCGAGACTGGTCCTGATCCACGGTGGTGCGCAGAACGCCCACACCTGGGACACGGTGGCGCTCGCGCTCCGTGAACCACTGCTGGCACCCGACCTGCCGGGGCACGGCCACTCCGACAGCCCGGCACCCGGCGCCGGCACCGCGCCCGACGCGAACGCCGCCGACCTCGCAGCGGTGCTCGACGACCATGCGCCCGAGGCCGACCTCGTCGTCGGGATGTCGCTCGGCGGGCTCTCGGCCATCGCGCTCGCCACCGCACGGCCCGACCTGGTGCCCCGACTGCTGCTCGTCGACATCACACCGGGCGTCACCGGTGAGAAGGCGAAGGCGATCCACGACTTCGTGCGCGGCCCGGCGACCTTCCCGAGCTTCGACGAGCTGCTGGCTCGCACGATGGAGTTCAACCCGACCCGCAGCGAGTCGTCGTTGCGGCGCGGCATCCTGCACAACGCGACCCAACTCGACGACGGCAGCTGGGTCTGGCGGCACCGTCGCGACGACTCGGCCGTCATGGTCGACAGCGACGACCCGGACACCGCGGCGCGACGCCGTGACACCGTCGCACTGTGGGACGACCTCGCAGGGTTCGCCGGCCCGGTCACCCTCGTGCGTGGCATGCGCGAGCAGTCGGTCGTCACCGACGACGACGTCGCCGAGCTACGCCGGCACCGGCCCGACGCCCGGGTCGTCGAGGTCGACGCCGGGCACAGCGTGCAGGGCGACCAGCCGCTCGAGCTCGCCGAGATCATCCGTGCCGCGCTGGCCGACCCGATCCCCGAGGAGACGTCATGACCGCCGACTACGCATCGCTGTACCCGAGCTTCACCTTCGACTGGCCGAAGGACGGTGTGCTGCGCATCACCTTCGACGGGCCGGGCCTGAACTCGGTCGGGATCGACGCCCATCGCGAGATCGCCGACGTCTGGCTCACCGTCGACCGCGACGCCGACGTCCAGGTCGCGATCCTGCAGGGTGCCGGCAAGGGGTTCTCGGCGGGCGGGTCGTTCGATCTGATCGACGGGATGATCGAGGACTACGGCCGCCGCACCCAGGTGATGCGCGAGGCGCGCGACCTGGTCTGGAACGTCATCAACTGCTCGAAGCCGATCGTGTCGGCGATGCACGGCCCGGCCGTCGGCGCCGGGCTCGTCGCGGGCGTGCTCGCCGACGTGTCGATCGTCGGCCGCAACGCCCGCATCATCGACGGCCACACGCGGCTCGGCGTGGCTGCAGGCGATCACGCAGCGGTGTGTTGGCCGCTGCTCGTCGGGATGGCGAAGGCCAAGTACTACCTGCTCACGTGTGACACGCTGACCGGCGAGGAGGCCGAGCGGATCGGGCTGGTGTCGCTGTGCGTCGACGACGACCAGGTGCACGACAAGGCGCTCGAGGTCGCCGATCAGCTGATGGCGGTGTCGCCCTCGGCCGTGCGGTGGACGAAGCACTCGCTGAACCACTGGTACCGCCAGGCGGGCCCGGCGTTCGATGCCTCGCTCGCGCTCGAGTTCTACGGGTTCGGTGGCCCCGACGTCCGCGAGGGCGTCGCGTCCCACCGCGAGAAGCGCGCCCCCGACTTCACCGGCCCGACGTCGGAGTGACCGCGAGCGCCGGCGGGAACAGCAGACGGGTCGGGCGAGGTTGTCTCCGACATGAAGCTGCCCGAGCTGCCCGACTCGTTCACCGACACCCGCGACACGCTGCAGCGCATCGCGGTGCACGTCGTCGCCCGGGCTCGTGAGCAAGCGACCGGGCGGTTCGGGTTGCGCGTCACGTCCGGAGGGTTCGGCACGCCGACGTTCGGCGACGACGTTCGACGCGTCCGGCTCTCCCGCGGTCTGCTCGTCGTCGAGACCGCCGGTCCGGAGCGGGCCGTCACGCGTGCACGTGCGATCGACGGCTCGTCGCTCGCCGAGCTGGCTGCGTTCGCGGAGGTCGACCTCGCGGCCGACCTCGACGTCGGCCACGACACCCCGCCCGTCGGCGACGCCGACGAACCGCTCGCGATCGACGTCCGCGCCGCTCGCGCGTTGAGCGGGTGGTACACGGTCGTCGGGGAGGCCCTCGACGCGTTCGTCGCGGCCCGCCCCGATGCGGCGTCGTCGGCGATCCAGCTCTGGCCGGAGCACTTCGACGTCGCGATCGACGCGGCGTTCGACCTGTCGGCGGCCGACGAGCGGCGGGTCAACCTCGGCGGCTCGCCGGGCGACGGATTCCATGCGACCCCGTACCTGTACGTGGGGCCGTGGACCGAGGACCGGCCGGGCGACGACGGGTTCTGGAACGCGCCGTTCGGCGCGGTCCTCGGCTACGACGAGTTGCGGGCAGCCGATGATCCGGTGGATGCGGCGGCGGCGTTCCTGATCGGCGGGTTCGACCGCCTCGCCCGGACAGCCGCCTGACGCCGATCGGAGCCGTCAGGAGATGCGGTAGTCGTCCTGGGGCTCGTCGACGAGCACCGTCTTCGGCATCGAGCGCAGGCCACCCTCGCGGAGCTCGAGCACCGCGGCAACGGGGTTCGGGTCCTTGAAGTACTGCGGGTCGGCGAAGTCGGGGTCGTGGCCCGTGGGGTCGTCGGCCCAGAACGACGCCTCGAGGGCGATGCCGTTCGGGTCGGTGAAGTAGATCGACCGCATGATGCCGTGATCGACGAGCTCGGTCACCTCGGTGCCGTGCTCGATCAGCCGCTCGCGCAGCGCCATGACGGCGGCCTCGTCGGGGAGGTCCATCGAGAGGTGATCGAACTGGCCGGCCTTGGGGTGGAACACGCCGGCCGGCTTCGCGATCTGCTCGGCCTCCTGGCCGGTGTACTCGAAGAACGCCACCGAGCTCTCGGGGCCGAAGTCGAAGAAGTAGTGGCGGAACGTGTCGGTGCCGATCGTGGCAACGAGCGGCGCACCGAGCACGCCGTGCCAGAAACGCACGGTCGCGTCCATGTCGTTGGTGATGAGCGCGAGGTGGTTGAGACCCTGCCACGGCACGGTGTCGTGGTGGATGGTCTCGGCGTCGGTGTCGGTGTTGATCGTGTCGGTCATGCTCATCTCCTTGCGTACGCAAAGGTTACCCCTCGGATCGGCCGCCCAAACATCGGCCGTTCGCAGTGGCGGCACACGTGCTGACTCGACACGTGCGCCGCCGTCGGGCATAGGGTCCGGCCATGGACGTCTCCGACCTGACGACGATGAGCTACGAGGTGCGCGACGGCGTGGCGCACGTGCGGTTCACCCGACCCGAAGGTGCGAACGCGGTGAACCCGGCCTTCTCGGCCGATCTGCGGGCGGTGATGGTGGCGATCGAGTTCGACGACGCCGTCAAGGCGGTGTCCGTCACGGCCGAGGGCAAGGTGTTCTGCGCCGGCGGCGACCTCAAGCTGTTCCACGAGGCCGGCGCCGACGTGCCCTCGCTCGCGAGCGACATGCTCGTCGACTACCACGGTGCGATCTACAAGATGAACTCGATCCCGAAGCCGTTCGTCGCGGGCGTGCGCGGTGCGGCCGGCGGTGCCGGGTTGTCGCTGATGGCGGCGTTCGACCTCGTCGTGTCGGCCGAGTCGGCCAAGTACACGATGGCCTACACGCGCGCCGGCGTGACCCCCGACGGGACGTCGTCGTACTTCGTCGCGCGGCACATCGGGCTGCGGCGCATGATGGACCTCACACTCACCAATCGGGTGTTGTCGGCCGCCGAGGCCGAGTCGTGGGGGCTCGTCAACCGGGTCGTTCCCGACGACGACGTCGACGACGCGGCCGCCGAGCTCGCCCAGCAGCTCGCCGACGGTCCGGCGTGGGCGTCCGGGCACGCCAAGCGGGTGGTCTACCACGGCTACGAAGCGTCGCTTCCGGCGGCCGGCGAGTACGAGGGTGTCGTCATCGCCGAGTCGATGGGGCGTCACGACGGCCAGGAGGGCATCGCAGCGTTCGCCGAGAAGCGCCGGCCCGAGTTCACCGGCGACTGACGCGTCCGCCGAGAAGCGCCGACCCGAGTCCACCGGCGACTGACGCGTCCGCCGAGAAGCGCCGGCCCGAGTCCACCGGCGACTGACGCGTCCGCCGTCGACTGCCGCGGCGTCGGACGACGTCAGAAGACGACGACGCTG
>JAUHYJ010000286.1 GCA_030425785.1 Acidimicrobiia bacterium
ACGATCGTCTCGCCGTCGACGAGCACGTCGCCCGCCTGCCGCCCGGTCGCCGAGACGATGGTCCCGTTCTGGATCAGTGTCGTTGCCATGTCATTCGCTCCTCAGTCGATGTCACGGGTGGTGCCAGGCGCTACCCGTTCCTAGTGGGCGGTGATCTCGTCGTAGGCCTCCGGGCGGCGGTCGCGGTAGAACTGCCAGCCGTGCCGCACCTCGCGGATGAGATCGAGGTCGAGGTCGCGGACGATCAGTTCCGGCTGGTAGGCGTCGCCGACGTCGCCGACGAACTGGCCTCGCGGATCGACGAAGTAGCTCTGACCGTAGAAGTCGTTCTCACCGAGCGGCTCGATGCCGACCCGGTTGATCGCGCCGACGTAGTACATGTTGGCGACGGCTGCCGCCGGCTGTTCGAGCCGCCACAGGTACTCCGACAGGCCGCGGTGCGTCGCCGACGGGTTGAACACGATCTCGGCGCCGTTCAGGCCGAGGATCCGCCAGCCCTCGGGGAAGTGGCGGTCGTAGCAGATGTACACGCCGACCTTGCCGACGGCGGTGTCGAAGATCGGGTACCCCTCGGTGCCGGGCGTGAAGTAGAACTTCTCCCAGAAGCCCTTGACCTGCGGGATGTGCTGCTTGCGGTACTTGCCGAGGTAGGTGCCGTCGGCGTCGATCACCGCCGCGGTGTTGAAGTAGTGGCCGGTGTTGACCGCCTCGTACATCGGCAGCACCATCACCATGCCGAGCTCCTTCGCGACGCTCATGAAGCGCTGCGTGGTCGGGCCGTCGGGGATGTACTCGGTGTAGCTGTAGTACTCGGCGTCCTGCACCTGGCAGAAGTAGGGGCCGTAGAAGAGCTCCTGGAAGCAGATGACCTGCGCACCCTGGGCGGCGGCCTCGCGGGCCGCCTCCTCGTGCTTGTCGATCATCGACTCCTTGTCACCGGTCCAGTCGGTCTGGAGGAGGGCCGCCGTCACCGTGTTCGCCATGGGGCGACGTTAGTGAGGCGTCGACCAGCCGTAAAGCCGACCACGACCGCGCACCGTAGGATTCACACGGCGTTCATCGGTCGTGCGGGCGTGGCCGGGACGACGACGCGGTCACGGTGGCCGGCGTGTACGGGGCTCCGGTGGGCGTCGCGCGCGAGCTGCGCTGATCGTGCTCGCAGCCGGCATCGACATGGTGGGTCGCCTGTTGCGCCCTCGGTCGCGAGGACGCGGCGTCCCCTCGATCGTCGCGTGACGACGCATCCGGTCGCGACGGCCGGTGCGCCGAGGATGTGATCCGTCTTCGCGGGATCAGCGGGCCGCGACGAGCTCGGCGAGACCGTCGAGGTTGCGCTCCATGTTCGCCCGGTGCTCGGCGAGGCGGCCTGCGACGATGTCGTGCTCGCGGTCGGGCATCTGTTCGATCGCCATGTTCAGGCCGCTGCGGCCCGGGCCGATCTGGCACCACTGGGTGACCTGCGTGCCGCCGTCGACGGGTTCGAGCGTGAACCGCCAGCGCGCCGCCGGTGCGCCGTCGCTCGGGACCTCCCACCCGATGACCCGACCGGGCTCGCAGTCGGTGATGATGACCTCGACCTGCCATCGACCGACGCGAGGATGCTCGTTCGTGCCCCGGAAGCGGGCGCCGACGGCGGGCTCGGTCGCCCCGTCGAGCCATTCGGCGCCCTGGAACTCGGTCGAGAAGCGGGCCGGCAGGTTGACGTCGGAGACGAGCGCCCAGAGCTCGTCGGGTGTCGCCGCGATCACGCGGGACGTCTCGACAGTCGGCGCGTCGGCGTAGCGGTACTGCTCGGTCATGTGCATGCTCCGGTTCCCGGCGGTTCCCCGACCGCTCGTACCGTGATCGTATGCAGGTGGGTGTGAGCGCGATGGTGGCAGGCCCCGACGACGTCGAGTTCGTCAGAGCCGCCGAGCGGGTCGGCGCCACCTCGGTGTGGGTGCCCGAAGCGTGGGGGTACGACGCGCTCACCCCGCTCGCCCACCTCGCGGCCGTCACCGACACGATCCGGCTCGCGACGGGCATCGTGCAGGTCGGCGCGCGCACCCCGGCGATGCTCGCGATGCAGGCGATGTCGGTCCAGCAGCTCTCGGGCGGCCGGCTGCTGCTCGGGCTCGGCGCCAGCGGGCCACGCATCATGGAGGCCTGGCACGGGGTGCCGTTCACGAAGCCGATCGCCGCCATGCGCGACACCATCGAGATCGTCCGCAAGGTCGCGGCGGGCGAGCGGCTCGAACACGACGGCGAGGTGTACCGGCTGCCGCTCAAGGGCGCCGGCCGCGGCATCCGGTCGATGGTGCCGCCCGTGGCGGCGATCCCGATCTACGTGGCGTCGCTCGGTCCGCGCAGCCTCGAACAGACCGGCGAGCTCGCCGACGGTTGGCTCGGCAACGCGTTCATGCCCGAGCACGCCGAGGTGTTCCTCGGGCCGATCCGCACCGGTGCCGAGCGGGCCGGCCGGTCGCTCGCCGCCCTCGATCTGGCGATGCCGGTCGCGGTCGAGTTCACCGACGACGTCGACGAGGCCGGCCGCCGGCACGCCGACGGCTACGCGTTCACGATCGGGGCGATGGGCGCTCCGGGCCGCAACTTCTACAACCGTGCCTTCACCGAGCAGGGCTACGGCGACGAGGTGCACCACGTGTACGAGCTGTGGCAGGCCGGACGGCGGGACGAGGCGGCGGCCGCAGTGCCGTTCGACATCGGCTTCAAGACGAACCTGCTCGGACCACCCGACATGATCCGTGAGCGTGTCGAGCGCTACCGGCGGGCCGGGATCACGACCCTGCAGGCGAAGGTGTCGGGATCGCTGCAGCAGCGGATCGACACGATCGCCCACCTCGTCGACATCGTGCGCGACGTATCCCGCGATCCCCCCACCTGACGACCGGTTAGCCTGACCGCATGGGTTCCAGCGACGATCTGCCCCTCGACGGTGCGTTCGATGCGGCGTTCGAGCACCTTTCCGCCTGCCGCATCGCCTACGAGGACGACCCGCGTGACCCCGACCGCTTTCGGCAGCTCGCCGACGCCCGCGCCGCACTCGAGGACGCCCGCGTCCGGATGAACGGCGAGCGTGAGCGGCTCGGGCTCGAGCCCCGGAAGGTCGCGCTGCCGCCGATGCCGCACGTCGACCTCGGCGAGGACGGGCCACGTCACGAGTGGCAGACGATCCAGGGCGAGGGCTGAGGCTCCTCCGGCCGGTGGTTGCCGTCGGGGCGACGACTCACTAGACAGAAGCCGTGCTGATCGTCGTCTCCCCAGCGAAGGCACTCGACTTCGAGTCGCCGCTCCCGACCCGCAAGTTCTCCGAGCCGGACCGGCTCGACCGCACGCGCGAGCTGGTCTCGGTCATGCGCGGCAAGTCGCCCGACGAGCTGTCGTCGATGATGAAGATCTCGCCGCAGCTCGGCGAGCTGAACTTCGAGCGCTTCCAGGACTGGTCGACGCCGTTCACCCCCGACAACGCCCGGCCGGCCGTGCTGGCCTTCAACGGCGACACCTACGTCGGGCTCGATGCGCCCGGAACGTTCGGCGAGCGCGACTACACCCACGCACAGAAGGTGTTGCGCATCTTGTCGGGCCTTCATGGCGTGTTGCGACCGCTCGACCTCATCCAGCCGTACCGGCTCGAGATGGGCTCGAAGGTCGCCACCGACCGCGGCGACACCCTGTACGACTTCTGGGGCGGTGACGTCACCGACCGCCTCAACGCCGACCTCGCCGCATCGCCGGGCGCCAAGGTGCTCGTCAACCTGGCGTCGAACGAGTACTTCTCGGTCGTCCGGCCCGACCGACTCGACGGCCGCATCATCACGCCCCGCTTCGAGGACGCCAAGGGCGACGGTGAGCACCAGGTCGTCGGCTTCTTCGCCAAGCGTGCCCGCGGTGCCATGGCGGGGTGGATCGTGCGCGAGCGCGTCACGGCCGCGAAGGCGCTCGTCGAGTTCGACGACCTCGGCTACCGGTACCACCCCGAGCTGTCGACGGCCGACCAGCCCGTGTTCCGGCGCCGCACCGACGCCTGAGCGGGCCGGGTGCACGATGGGCCGACGCGACGATCTCCCGGATCTCGCCACCAACTTCGGTGGTGGCGGCGGCTTCGGGTTCGGGTTCGACATGGGCGTCGCCGAGGGGCTGCGGCGCTCCGGCATCGACGTGGCCCGGTACCCGATGATCGGCACGTCGGCGGGTTCGCACACCGTCGCCGCGTTGCGGCTCGGCATCGACTTCGACACCTTCGCCGACGCGTGGGCCGATCAGGTCGGCGACGGCACCGGGCGTCCGTGGAGCGACGGGTACGCCTTCGCCGATCGGATGTACCGCGACCTCCACGACCCCGACATCTCGACGGTCGCCGTCCGCATGTCCAGGGGTCGCCGCGAAGTGCTCGAGAGCGCCGAGCACGGCATCGACGACATCGTGGCCGCGAGTTCGGCGGCGGTGCCCGTGATCCGACCCCACCGGATCGACGGACGGCTCTACGCCGACGGCGGCGCCGTCAGCATGAACTCGATCGACCTGACGCCGCCCGCGCAGGTCGCCCTGGTCGTCACGCCGTTCGCACGCCGTGGGCAGGGGCCGGCCGGCATCATCGGCCGGAGCCAGGCGCGGCGGGAGATCCGTCGCTGGGTCGACCGGCACGGCGGCGATCTGCTCTGGGTCGTGCCGACCGACGCCATGGTCGCGGCCGGCGGCAAGCGGATTCGCGACATCGTCGACATCCGCATCGGACGGGTCGTTCACCCGTTGGCGGTCGAGTACGGCGAACGGGTCGCCGCCGAGCTGCGTGCCATGCGGCCCGACCTGTTCGGCTGACGGCGCTCGTCAGCGCGGCGCGGCGAGCACCATCGTCCAGTACGGCATCCCGTCCGAGTCGTACGCCACGCCCACGCCGATGTGGACATACGTCGCGTTCAACATGTTGGAGCGATGGCCGGGTGAGTCGAGCCAGTCGCCGGTGACCTCGGCGGCGGTGCGTTGGCCGGCGGCGACGTTCTCGCCCCAGGCCCGCCAGCGGTAGCCGGCTCGGTCGAGACGCGCGCCGGCGTTCGAACCGTCCGAACCCGTGTGGCTCATGCGTCGCATCGCGGCCTGGTCGGCCGAGTGAGCCAGCGCGGCCTGTGCCGCCGCTGCATCGATGTCGAGCGGAGGCACGCCGGCCGCTGCCCGTGCCTGGTTCGTCAGTGCGACGACCTCCTCGGCGGGTGACGTCGGGGCGGGCGGTGCCGGCGGTGATGATGGCGGCGACGGTGCTGGGGCTGGTGGTGGCGGCGGGTCGGCCACCGGCACGGCGGTGAGGCGGACGGCGGGGGTGTCGGCGACCGCCACGAGATCGGGGCCGTTGGTGAACGCGGCCACGGTGGTGACGAGGCCACTGCCGCCGACGGCACCGACCAGCACGACAGCGATCGCTCGGTGCAGCCGATTCATGTTCGTGATGCCTCCCTGCCCGCTTCACGACGCTGCCCGCGTGCGGACTGTCTAGCAGCGCCATCGCAGGAACCGGCATCGCGCGACTGCTGCGGTC
>JAUHYJ010000287.1 GCA_030425785.1 Acidimicrobiia bacterium
CGCCAATCTCGTACGGACGTACGACCGCGACCGGGCGCGCCAGCTGCTGACGCTGTCGTTCGCCCAGCACCAGGCCGACCGCGACATCGTGCGCATCGAACGTCGCATCCAGCGTGCGACCGACCGGCTCGAACAGCTCGAGGACGAGGCCACGAGCCCGTTCGGTGACCTCGTCGAGTACCGGCGTACGGTGGCGAGCGGCGCTCGACGTGGCCCGGTCGAGGCCGCCTTGGCCGAGCTGCGGCCCGGCACCGTGATCCACGTGAGCAAGGGCAAGCACTTCGGCCCGGTCGCCGTCGTGGCGACGGCGCATCGCTCGGCCGGCGTGAAGGTCACGGCGGTGACGCCGTCGGGCCACGCCGTCCAGCTCGACGCCGATGACTTCCCGAGCGAACCGGCCGTGCTGGGCAAGGTCGTCCTCCCAGGTCAGTACGCGCCGAAGCGGGCCGACTACCGCAAGGAGGTCGGTCGCCGGATCCGGCGTGCGAAGCTCGCCGCACGCCCGTCCGTCGCCCGCGACGGTGTGGAACGTCACCCCGTCGAGGACGACCCGGATCTTCGCCACCGGCTGCGGGCGGCCGACGAGGCCGACCGCGTGCGACGCGAGATCCGCACGCTCCGTGAGCGGGCGTCGCAGCGCACCGCGTCGCTGGCGCTCGAGTTCGACGCGGTGCTGGCGCTGCTCGCGGAACGCAGCTACGTCGACCTCGACGCGTGGCGTCTGACCGACCGCGGCACCGCGCTGAGCCGGTTGTTCCACGAGACCGATCTGCTCGTGTGCGAGGCGCTGTTCGCCGGGTGGTTCGACGGGTTGCGTGCGCCGGAGCTGGCCGGGCTCGTCTCGGTCTTCGTGTTCGAGTACCGCGGACCGGACGACCCGCCGCGTCCGTGGTTCCCGACCGGCGACGTCGCCCGTCGATGGGACGAGATCGCCCGCCTCAGCGAACGGCTCGGTCGCGACGAGCTGGCGTCGGGGCTCGCGACCCATCGCCCACCCGACCCCGGCTTCGTCGCCGCCGCGTACGCCTGGGTGGCGGGGGAGGGATTCGCCGAGCTCGTCGCCGACGAGGAGCTCACCGGCGGCGACTTCGTGCGCACGGTCAAGCAGCTGATCGATCTGCTCGAGCAGGTGGCCGAGGTCGCCCCCGTGGCCGAGACGCGGCGCGCCGCCCGTCACGCCGCCGAGTCCGCCCGGCGCGGCGTGGTGGCCGACGCCGCGGTGGTGACGGTGTGACGATCCGCCCGGGCGAACCCTGGGGGACCGAGGTCCCGCGACCGGACGAGCTCGTCGAGGTCGGCAGCGACGCCGAACTCGCTCGGCGCGGGGCTACCCCGACGGGACTGCGCGGTGGCGATCTGTTCCAGAGCCTCGGTGCGCCGTCTCCACGCGATCCGGTGCAGCGGCTCCCCGTCGACGGACTCCGCGTGACCCTCGACGGTGTCGCCCACGACGCCGTCGCCCACGTCGTGATGCGCCGGAGCTGGTGGCGTGGCCCGGTGATCGCGGTGATGAACGTCGATCACCTCGGCGCCTGGAACGTGGCGCCGCGGGCCCACCCGAACGACGGCCGATTCGACGTCGTCGAGGTCGCCCCGTCGATGCGTCTGCGCGACCGGTGGGCGGCACGTCGACGGCTCGAGGCGGGTACCCACGTCCCGCATCCCGACATCGGCGTCGCGCGTGCCGAGGCGCGCACGTGGCAGTTCGACCGGCCCTTGGACGTCTGGATCGACGGTGCGGCGATGGGCCGACACCATGTCGTCGAGGTCGAACTCGTGCCCGATCGGCACGTCGTCCTCGTCTGAGCTGGGGCTCCGCGGGAGCGTACGGATGGTCCCCGGCGGCGTGCCGCGCGACTCCTACGATGGCTCCTCGTGACCGTCTACGTACCAGAGGACTTCACGTCCGACGAAGCCGACGTCCTGCGCCGGTACTTCACCAACCTCGACGGTCCGGTGTTCGCACTGGTGAACCTGCCCGAGGTCGTGAAGGGTGCGCTGTTCGCCCGCTACAGCCGCAGCCCGAAGAGCCTGCGTCGGCTGTTCCTGGACGAGTTCGTCAACGATCTGGTCATCGACGGCGACGAGACTATCGACGCCACCGTCGGACTCGACCGGGCCGAGGAGCTCTACGAGAAGGTCTTCTTCGAGTACGGCGACGACTCCGTCGCCCAGCTCGGTGGTGTGCATCTGGCGTGTGAGCAGGCCTCGAACCTGCTCACGAAGATCCTCGAGTGGGGTCGCCTGATGAGCTATCTCGAGCAGAGCACGCGCTACATCGGCTACGACGCCCGTCTCGGCGGGCGCTACCGGTTCTTCCGCGACCCCGAGGTGCTGAACAGCGCCCTCGGGACGCGGTACGTGGGCGACATGGACCGCATGTTCGACGCGTACTCGGCGGCCGTCAACAAGGTCACCGATCACGTGCGCGACTCGATCCCGCAGGACCCCGACGACAGCGACTTCGTGTATCGCCAGGCGACACGGGCGAAGGCGCTCGACGCCGTGCGCGGCATGCTGCCGGCCGCGGCGCTGTCGAACGTCGGCATCTACGGCACCGGCCAGGCGTTCGAGGCCCTCCTGCTCCGCATGCGGGCGCATCCGCTCCCCGAGGCGCAGCACTATGCCGAGCTGATGCTGCACGAGCTGCGCAAGGTCATCCCCAGCTTCCTGCGTCGGGTCGACCTGCCCGACCGTGGCGGTGCGTGGTCCGGGTACCTGTCGGCGACGAGGGCCGGCACGTCCGCCGAGGTCGCACGGTTGCTCGGCGATGTCCCGAACGAGCCGGCGCCGGAGGTCAGCCTGGTCGACTTCGACCCCGAGGCCGAGGACAAGTTGATCGCAGCCATCTGCTATTCGCACAGCCACCTGCCCGAGACGGTGATCCTCGACCGGGTGCGTTCGATGGGTGTCGACGACAAGGTCAGCCTGCTGCGGGCCTACGTCGGCGAGCGATCGAACCGCCGCCACAAGCCGGGACGGGCCTTCGAGCGGTCCGGGTACCGTTTCGACGTCCTGTCCGACTACGGGGCCTTCCGCGACCTGCAGCGCCACCGGATGCTGACGATCGAGTGGCAGTCGCTGACCCCGAACCACGGCTACACGCGCCCCGAGCTCGTCGTCGACGCCGACGCCGGGCCCCTGTTCGACGAGACGATGGACCGCTCGGCGCGGCTGTTCGACGACATGAAGTCGTCGTTCCCCGAGCAGGCGGCCTATGCGGTGTGCATGGCCTACCGGCTGCGCTACGTCATGCAGTTCAACGCCCGCGAGGCGATCCACATGCTCGAGCTGCGCTCCGCTCCCCAGGGACATCCGTCCTATCGGCGGGTCGCGCTCGAGATGCATCGACTCATCGGCGAGCAGGCAGGACATCACGCGATCGCCGCCGCCATGAGCCACATGACACTCGAGGCGCCCGAACTCGAACGGCTCGCCTCCGAACGCGCCGCCGAGGCTCGACGCCGGGACATGTGACGTCTGTCACATCGCCGGTAGGCGAGGTTCGGCAACGACACGCCTAGTATCCGGCCGCGACCCGCTCGACCTGAAGGAAGACGCATGGCAGACGACGACGCCGAACTCGACGAGGAACTCAAAGACGACGAAGACCTCGACGGCGACGACGCCGACGAGGACTTCGACGAGGACGGTGATTTCGCCGACGACGCCGACGACGATGACGACGACGACTTCGGTGACGACGACGAGGACGGCGACGACGACGACGATGACGACGACGAGGAAGACGGCGACGACGACGATCGTTCGGCCCGGGCTCGCAAGCGCAAGGGCAGCGACGACGAGGACGACGACGACGAGATGCTCGCGCCGGACGACGTCGAGGCCGATCTCGACACGATCCTCAAGGATCGCATGGTCACCACCGACGACGACGACGATGACGACGACGACGAGGACGAACCGCCGTCGAAGGACGATCGCGCCGACACACCGGACGGCCTCCAGCCCAAGCGTGCCGACGAGCAGCTCTGCACCAACTGCTTCCTGCTCGTGCGGGCGAGCGGGCCGGGTTGTCCGATCGAGGACGACGACTGCCCGATCTTCGGGTGACGAGTTCGTGATCGAACCGACGGTCCGGCTCGCCAGACCCGGCGACCGGCCCGAGCTCGCGTGGCTCGAGGCGATCGCACGCACCGATCTCGTCGATCAGCGTGGCGGCGACCTGTGGCTCGAGCTCCATCCGGAGCAGTCGCCCGACTGGGCAGCGGTGGACTCCGGCGAGGTCGCCGTCGGCGTGATCGACGAGGTGGCGATCGGCTACCTGCGGTTCCACGTCGACGACGCGGTGTTGTATGTCGACGACGTCTTCGTGCATCCCGAGGCGCGCGAACTCGGCTTCGGTGACGCCCTGCTCGCCCTGGTGCGAGCGATCGGCGCCGAGCGGGGTGCATCACGGCTGCAGGCCGAGGCCTTGCCGGGGGACCGGGACACGAAGAACCTCTACGAGCGGGCTGCGATCACCGCGAAGCGGATCATCGTGTCGGCAGCGCTCGACTGATCGGGAGGTCGATCAGCGCCCCTGCCAGTTCGGCGGGCGCTTCTCGATGAAGGCCTCGAGGCCCTCCTTGGTGTCCTCGGACCCGAGAATGCGGCCGAACGCCTCGTTGGTGCGCCGGATCAGCTCGTCGTCGGACTCGGTCGCCGACGCGAGCACGATCGCCCGCGACTCCCAGACCGCGAGTGGTGCGCACGCCGTGACCTGTTCGGCCAGCCGGTGGGCCTCGGCCAAGGCCTCGCCGTCCTCGGTGAGGCGCGAGACCAGGCCGAGCTCGTAGGCGCGCGGGGCCGGGATCGGCTCGCCGGTCAGGATCGCCTCCATCGCGGCCGCCTGCCCGATCGCACGCGGCAGCCGGAACAGCCCGCCGGCACCTGCGATGAGGTTCCGCTTGGCCTCGGCCAGGCCGAACGCGGAACGACGCGAGGCGACCACCAGGTCGGCGGCCAGCACCAGCTCACACCCGCCGGCCGTGGCGAGCCCGTCGACGGCGACGATGACGGGCTTCTTGCGGTCGCGGTAGACGAAGCCCCCGAAGCCGCCGCGAGCGGTCGCGAGCTCGCCGGCTTGCCCGCTGTTGATGGCCTTGAGGTCGGCGCCGGCGCAGAACACCGGACGCTCCTGGCCCTCGGTGTTGGCGGTGAGGATGCCGACCCACACGTCGTCGTCGGCCTCGAGGCGATCGATCGCGGCTTCGAGGCCGCGCGCCACGTCGCCGTTGACGGCGTTGCGCGCCTCGGGCCGATCGAGGGTGATCACGCCGACCCGACCGGTCGATTCGTACTGGACGACGTCGCTCATGCGGACGAGCGTAGGACCTCGCCCCGTCTCACGGCCTAGTCGGGCGAGGCCGTGCGCTCGGTGTCGTCCGCTGCCGGTTCGGCGGGCTCGGGTGCCGGTTCGTCGGCGGCGGGTGCGACGGCGGGTTCGGTGTTCTCTGGTGCCGTCTGGGCCGGTTCGCCGGTGGCGGGCTCGGCGGATGGTGCGTCGGCGGATTCGTTGG
>JAUHYJ010000288.1 GCA_030425785.1 Acidimicrobiia bacterium
GTCAGCACCACGCTCGGCCGTCGACCACCCATCGGCCCGGAGGGTAGCCGAGCCCACCCGACCGCGGGTCGGGTCACCGGGTCAGGTGCCAGAGGTGACGGGTGAGGCGCAGCCGAACCCGTTACCGGCGGTCACCTGACCCGGGATCCTGTGGTATGGCGCAACGCCTCGTTCCCGGGTCCGCGCACCCGTCCCGGGTCAGGTGATCGCCGGTAACGGCTCGTTCCTCGCCGTCACCTCCGACACCTGACCCGACGAGCACTCGTTCCTCGCCGTCACCTCTGACACCTGACCCGAACCCTTCGGGCAGACTGGGCTCATGGAACCCGACGTGGCGATGCAGCTCGCGCTCGACGAGGCGCGGGCGGCCGCGGAGCACGGCGACGTGCCGGTCGGCGCGGTGGTGCTGCTGAACGGGGTCGTGATCGCCGCTCGCCACAACGAGCGCGAGCTCACGGGCGACCCGACGGCGCACGCCGAGATCCTCGCGATGCGCGACGCGGCGGCCCACATCGGCCACTGGCGACTGCTCGACTGCACCCTGGTCGTCACCCTCGAGCCGTGCGCGATGTGTGCCGGCGCGATGGTGAACGCCCGGCTCGGCCGGCTGGTCTACGGCGCCACCGACCCCAAGGCCGGAGCGTCGGGCAGCGTGCTCGACGTGACGAACACGTCGGCCCTCAACCATCAGGTCCCGGTCACCGCCGGGCTGCTGGCCGACGAGTGCGGCGAGGTGCTGCGGGCGTTCTTCCGCGCCCGCCGCTGAGTTCACCGCCGGGCTGCTGGCCGACGAGTGCGGCGAGGTGCTGCGAACGTTCTTCCGCGCCCGCCGCTGAGTTCACCGCCGGCCTGTCCCGACGAATCGTCCGAAAGTCGGACGGCGACTGCCACACCCCGTGGTCAGAATGGGGGGATGTCATCCCCCGATCTCGCCGTCGACGCGCGCGGCCTCGTCAAACGCTTCGGCGACACGGTCGCACTCGACGGCGTCGACCTCCAGGTGCCACGCGGCGCCATCTACGGCCTGCTCGGGCCCAACGGCGCCGGCAAGACGACGACCGTGCGAGTGCTCACCACCCTGCTGCGGGCCGACGCCGGCACCGCGCTCGTCGACGGCATCGACGTCGCCGCCGACCCGAACGGGGTGCGCGAACGCATCGGCCTCACGGGCCAGTACGCGGCCGTCGAAGAGCGGCTGACCGCCCGCGAGAACATGGAGTACATCGGTCGGCTGTTCCACATGCCGCTGGCCGACGCCCGGGTCCGTGCTGGCGAGCTGCTCGAGCGATTCGACCTCGTCGATGCCGCCGACCGCGTCGTCAAGGGGTTCTCGGGCGGCATGCGGCGCCGGCTCGACATCGCGATGAGCCTCATCGCGAAACCGTCCGTGCTGTTCCTCGACGAGCCGACCACCGGGCTCGACCCGCGCAGCCGCCTCGCCATGTGGGATCTGATCGAAGAGCTCGAGGCCGACGGCACGACGGTCCTGCTCACGACCCAGTACCTCGACGAGGCCGACCGGCTCGCCGAGCGGATCATCGTGATCGACCACGGTCGGGTGATCGCGAACGGCACGTCCGACGAGCTGAAGGACCGCATCGGCGGCGACCGGCTCAGCGTGTCGATCGCCCGCGCCGACAACCGCGATGCCGCACTCGGTGTGCTGCGCCCCATGTGCACGGGCGAGGTCGACGTCGACCACACCGGCACCCACTTCAACGCACCGATCCGGGCCGGTGACCGCGTCGTGCCCGGGGTGATCCGGGCGCTCGACGACGCCGGCATCGACGTGCTCGACGTCGAGGTGCGACGGCCGACGCTCGACGACGTCTTCCTCACCCTCACCGGCCGAACCGCCGAGGACGAGCAGGCGGAGGTGACGGCGTGAACGTCCAGCGCACCGTGCACGACTCGTGGGTCGAGGCCGAACGCCACCTGCGGATCATCCCCCGCAACCCCGAGCTGCTCATCTTCGCCACGATCCAGCCGATCATGTTCGTCGTGCTGTTCGTCTACGTCTTCGGCGGGGCGATCTCGGCACCGGGCTTCTCGAACTACGACCAGTTCCTGATCCCGGGCATCTTCAGCCAGTCGGTCGTGTTCGGCTCGGCGTTCACCGGTGTCGGCATCGCCGAAGACCTCAGCAAGGGGCTGGTCGACCGGCTGCGGTCACTGCCGATGTCGCGCGCCGCCGTGCTGATCGGCCGCACCGTCAGCGACCTGTGCCGTAACATCATCACGTTCCTCGTCATGCTGGCGGTCTCGTTCTGGCCGATCGGGTTCCGATTCGAGGGGTCGCTGGTCGAGGCGCTGCTCGCCACGATGCTGCTGCTCGGGTTCAGCTACTCACTCAGCTGGGTCCAGGCCTGGTTCGGTTTGTCGGTCGGCTCGGTCGAGGCCGCCAACTCGGCCGGGTTCATCTGGATGTTCCCGCTCACGTTCGTGTCGTCGGCGTTCGTCCCGCCCGAGACGATGCCCGGTTGGCTCGAACCGGTCGCCAACGCCAACCCGTTCACGATCGTCACCAACGCCGCTCGGGCGCTGTACAACGGCAACCCGGTCGGCAACGACGCCCTGTACTCGATCCTCTGGTCGGTCGGCATCACGGTCGTCTTCGCCAGTCTGGCGATCCGGAAGTTCAACCGATCGACCGTCGCCTGACGCCCGGCTCGTCCACGTCGCGCTGAGCCGGGATATCCCCGCTGAGCGCGACATGGACGGTTGGGGCGTGGGCTGGCGTCAGCAGCCGTCGTTCCAGCCGGGGTCGCTCGCCGCGACCCACGACCGCACGCCGGGGTCGCTGATCGTCAGGCACCCGTTGCCGCCGAGCTCGAGCTGGACGTCGGGCGAGTTCCCACGCAGTCGCCGCATCACCTCGGTGATGTCGCCGCTGATCTGGTTGTCGTACAGGAAGAGGTAGTCGAGGTCGGTGAGATCACCCACCTCGAGCGGGATCGTCGTCAGGTTCATCCCCGAGCCGTCCAGGTACCAGAGCGACTGCAGGCGCCCGACGCCCGCCGGCAGCTCGTCGAGCTCCGAGAACGCCACGAACAGCACCTCGAGGTCCCCCAGGTCGCCGAGGTACGGCATCGACGTGAGCGGGTTCGTGTCGACCCACAGGTCGACGAGCGACGACAGGTCGTTCACCGTCGAGGGCACGGTCGACAGCGAGGCGCCGCGCACCGCCAGTCGGGTCAGGTTCGGCAACTCACCGATCTGGCGCGGGATCGTCGACAGCTCCTCGTTGCCGTCGAGGTACAGCTCGTTCAGGGCGGTCAGGTCGCCGATCGTCGGCGGCACCGAGGTCAGTTCGTTCGACGCGAGGTCGAGCACGCGCAGGCTCGGCAGCGACCCGATCTCGCTCGGCACCGACGCCAGACCGGTGGCGGTGAGGTCGAGCACCTCGAGCAGGTCGAGCGCCCCGATCGTGCCCGGCACCGACTCGATGTCGCTGAACGCCAACCGGAGTGCCCGCAGACCCGTCAGGTCTCCGATCGCCGTCGGCAGCGGTCCGTCCACACCGGACGGTCGGGAGTTCCCCGGACCGTCGAGATTCAACTCCCGCACGAAGCCGCCGGAACACACCACACCCTCCCAGGTACACGGGTCGGTGTTGGTGACCCAAGCGCTCGCCCCGGTCCAGCCGGTGCCGCCGGCGACGTCCCACAGGTCGACCAGCGCCTCGCACTGAGCTCGCGAGATCCCGCTCGGCCAGGCCGTCGTGCAGCTGGCCACCGACTGCTGTCGCGACCACAACTCGACCGGACCGAACAGGGTCGCGTTCACGAAGGCGTGCTCCCATCGGAACGCGACCAGTTCGAGATCGAGCTCGACCACCAGGCTGACCTCGACGTCGATCGAGGCCGTCAGCCGGACGTACTTCTTCGCGAGCGGCCGGTACTCGAGCCGCAGCACGCCGGCGACCGTGGCGTCGAAGCCGACGATGCCGTAGGCGCGGGCCGAGTACGTGATCGTCGGCGCCTTGATCGTCGCGGAGATCGTGATGTCGGCCTCGGAGCTCTGGGTCACGTCGAAGGTGATCGACGTCTCGCGGTCCCACTGCCCGTTCTCGTAGACGATGCCGACGAACGCCTCCGCCTCGGCGGCGAACGTGCGCGAGCCGGAGGCGCTCGCGGTGACGTTGGCGGCCAGGCCGACCGAGACCTCCTGAGTGATCCAGACCGGCACCGGGCCGACGAAGAACTTGATCGTCGGCAGCTTGCGGGTGAGGAGCGTCTTCGACACGTCGCAGCTCAGCGCGGCGCTGGCCGACACGGTGACGCTCGCCGACACCGACGGGTTGTAGCCGATGCGCGCCGAGTTGAGCTCGAAGAATCCGATCGAGACGTCGAACACGAAACGACCTGCGTCGGCCTGTGCGTTCGCGGTGACGGAGAAGTCGGTCGTCGAGCTGCACGACCCCTGCGCCGGCTCCGGTCCGGTCGTCGTCTGCTTGCTCCGGTCGACCTCGACGCCCGACACCGATTCGCCGCCCTCACCCTTGGTCACCTGGCCCGTGTCGGTGTCGGCCTCCAGCGAGACGTCCATCACCGGCATCACCTCGGCCAGTGCCACCTGCTCGGTCGTGACGCTCGACGGCGTCCTCGACTCGACCTTGCCGTAGTACGGCTCGCCCGACGGCTTGGTGACCACGATCAGGTCACCGACGTCGAGATCGGACGTGTCGGTCGCGATCTCCGCACGCTCGGGGTTCGGCACGAGCGGATCGCCGGGCGCACCGATCGACTCGGAGAACGCCGCACCCGCGCCGCCCGACAGCGACGTGAAGACGAACTCGTCCTCGGCGAGCACGGTGACGTTGCTCTCGGGCTGGTTGGGTGGCAGGTCGAACCAGCCCCCCACGTCGACGACGACATCGGTGGCGCTCAGCGTGTAGATGCACACGGTGCCGCCGTTGCCGATGCGGGCGAGGACCGCGTTCGGCACGACGTCGCCGGGCGCGTAGTTCACGTTCGAGGCGAGCGGGCGATCCTGCCCGCACGGGGACACCGTCAGGAAGCCCGGCCCGTCCGGCCCGACCGCCGTCACGTTCAACATCACCGCACCGACACCCGTCTCGGGCACACCGCCACGGCCGGTGACCTGGAGCTCGATCGTGCCGTCGGCAGCGAGCCGTCCCCCACCTTCGAAGTCGCCGTCGACCGTCTCGTCCGACGGACCCGACCGCGTCTCCAACAACCGCGCCGGCACCAACGGCGTCGTCCCCGACGACGCCGACGTGAACCCGTTCACGTCCACCACCACATCGGTCTCCGCCAACGAGAAGATGCACACCGCTCCCCCCGCACCCACCTTCGCCAACACCGCATTCGGCACCACATCACCCGGCGCATAGTTCACGTTCGACGCCAACGGCCGACCCTCACCACACGGGAACACCGTCAAGAACCCGAAGTCCGACGGACCCACCGCCGTCACGTTCAACATCACCGCCGACGCATCACCGGGCACACCACCACGACCCACCACCGGCAACGCCAACGTCT
>JAUHYJ010000289.1 GCA_030425785.1 Acidimicrobiia bacterium
GGTGAAGTTCTTCGGCAACCACGACGCGGGCCGTGGCGGCCGGGCGATCGTCACGGCGAACCCGGGTGCCGACGACGAGCAGCTGTTGGCGCGTGCGGTGCTCGCGAACGACCTGCTGTTCCTGACCCGTGGCATCCCGACCGTGTACTACGGCGACGAGCAGGGCTTCACGGGTACCGGCGGCGACCAGCTCGCCCGCCAGGACATGTTCGCCTCGGTGACGCCGGAGTACGCCGACGACGCCGCCATCGGCACCGACGCCACGCCGGCCGACGACAACTTCGACCCGAACCACCCGCTGTACCGGCGGATCGCACTGCTCAACGAGTTGCGCGCCGATCACCCGACGCTCGTGACCGGGGCCCAGTACGTCCACGAGCTCGACGGGGCGCTGTTCGGGTTCTCGCGGATCGATCGGGACGCACGGGTCGAGTACGTCGTGGTCGCGAACTCCGACCCGACGCAGTCCGTCACCGCGCGCGTGCCCGTCCTGTCCGCCGACACGGCGTTCACGATGCTGCTCGGGCCCGACGGCGACACCGGGCCGCTCGCGTCCGACGAGACCGGCGACCTCGTGGTCGACGTGCCGCCGCTCGGGACCGTCGTGTTGATGGCCGACGCACCGTTGGCGTTCGCCGACGATGCGCCGACGGTGACGATCGTCCGTCCCGACGACGCCGCGGTCGTGGGGACACCTCGCTATCGCATCGAGGCCGAGCTCGACGATCGGCGGTATGCCGAGGTCACGTTCGCGGCCCGCACCCTCGGCAGCGGCGACGGTGCCGAACCGGCGGTGCTCGGGGTCGACGACGCACCCCCGTACCGTCTCTACTGGTCGAATGCCGATCTCGCCGAGGGCACCTCGGTCGAGATCGTCGCGACCGTCGACGACGGCTCGGGCCGGCTGCGTTCCGACGTCGTCACCGTCACGCTGGGGGACCGATCATGAGCACGACACCGAACGCCCGCGGCACGCAGAGCGACGACCCCGACGCCGCACCCTGGTGGCGTCGCGCCGTCGTGTACCAGGTGTACCTCCGGTCGTTCGCCGACGCGAACGGCGACGGCACGGGCGACATCGCCGGGCTCCGGTCGCGACTGCCCTACCTCGCCGATCTCGGCGTCGACGCGATCTGGCTCAATCCCTGGTACGCGTCACCGCTGCGCGACGGTGGCTACGACGTCGCCGACTTCCGCGAGATCGACCCGCGCTTCGGCTCCACGGCCGAGGCGGTCGAGCTGATCGCCGAGTGCCACGACCACGGCATCCGGGTGATCGTCGACATCGTGCCGAACCACACCTCGTCGGAGCACGAGTGGTTCCACGCCGCCGTTATCGCCGGGCCGGGTAGCGCGGAGCGGTCGCGCTATCACTTCCTGCCGGGGCGCGGTCCGGGCGGCAGCGAGCCCCCGACGGACTGGCCGTCGGTGTTCGGCGGGCCTGCATGGACCCGCCTCAACGACCACCCGGACGACGGCGAGTGGTACCTGCACCTGTTCGACCCGAGCCAACCCGACCTCAACTGGGACCACCCGGGGGTGCACGCCGAGTTCCACGACATCCTGCGGTTCTGGCTCGACCGCGGCGTCGACGGCTTCCGGGTCGACGTCGCCCACGGGCTGGTGAAGCACCCGACCTACGCCGACCTCGACGATCGTCCTCCGCACGTCCAGGCGGCGACCGTTCACGACCACCCCTTCTGGGACCGTGACGGTCTGCACGACATCTACCGGTCGTGGCGCAGCGTGCTCGACGAGTACGACGACCGGATGATGGTCGCCGAGGCGACGATCCACGCATCGCGCTATCCGCTGTACCTGCGGCCCGACGAGTTCCACCAGGCGTTCGACTTCGACCTGCTCCGTGCCGAGTGGAGCGCCAAGGACGTCGGCGAGATCGTGCACCGAGCCGTCGCCACCGCGGCGAGCGTCGGATCGAACCCGACCTGGGTGCTCTCGAACCACGACGTGATGCGCCACGCGACACGGTTCGGGCTGCCACACGGCGTCGACCTGGCGACCTGGTCGGTCACCGGGCCCCACGATCTCCTCGACGCCGGCCTCGGTCGCCGACGGGCCAGGGCAGCTGCGCTCGTGGCGCTGGCGCTGCCGGGCAGCACCTACCTCTACCAGGGCGACGAGCTGGCGCTGCCCGAGGTCTGGGACCTGCCGCCCGAGGTGCTCGACGACCCCGTCTGGACGCGCTCTGGTCACACGGAGAAGGGCCGGGACGGTTGTCGCGTCCCGATGCCGTGGTCGGCCGACGGGCCGTCGCTCGGTTTCGGCGACGGCCCGCCATGGCTCCCGCAGCCGGCGTCGTTCGCCGAGCTGTCGGTCGAGTCGCAGACCGCGGACCCCGACTCGACGCTCGAGCTGTACCGGCGGGCGATCGCGCTGCGTCGGGAACTCCTGGTCGACGACGAGCAGGTCGCCGAGCTCGATCTCGGTGCGGACGTGTTGGCGTTCGAGCGCGGTGCCGGCCTGCGCTCGGTCACCAACATGGGCGCGTCCCCGATCGCCATGCCGACCGGCGAGCTGCTGCTGTCGTCGGACCCTGCGCTCGCGGCGACCGCTGTCGAGCTGCCCCCCGACGTCACCGTGTGGGTGCGCTGATGGCGTCGCAGCCCGACACGCGCTCGTGGGCACGACTGTCCGGCGATCCGGTCGCCGTCGACGACAACGTGATCAGGGGGGAGCAGTATCGGATCACGGTGCTCACCCAGCGACTGCTGCGGCTCGAGTGGTCGGCGACCGGACGGTTCGAGGACCGCCCGACCCAGGTCGTGCTCGACCGTGCGTTCCCGGCCAGCGAGTTCAGCTGCCGCGACGTCGACGGCCGGATCGAGATCGACACGCCGTACCTCCAACTGCGCTACGACCGCGGGCCGTTCCGGCCCGCCGGCCTCAGCGTGCGCGTCGTCGGAGTGCGGGATCACGATGCGGTCTGGCGCCCCGGCGCGTCGATTCCGGTCGGTGACGGCTACGGCTGCAACCTGGGTGGTACGGCGCGCACCCTCGACCGCGTCGACGGTCCGATCGACCTCGAGCCGGGACTCGTCTCGCTGCCGGGCTGGGCGGTCGTCGACGACTCGGCCAGCCTCGCCATGACCGACGACGGATGGGTCGCGCCCCGCATCGGGGGCGACGACGACGTCGACCTCTACCTGTTCGCCTACGCCGACGACGCCGAGGCGTGCCTGCACGACTACTACCGGCTCACCGGCCCGCAGCCGCTGCTGCCACGGTGGGTGTTCGGCAACTGGTGGAGCCGGTACCACCGCTACACCGAGACCGAGTACCGCGAATTGATCGAGCGCTTCGGGCGCGAGCGACTGCCGTTCAGCGTTGCCGTGCTCGACATGGACTGGCACGTCACGGACGTCCCCGACGGCGACGGGTGGACGGGCTACTCGTGGAACCGCGAGCTGATCCCCGACCCGCCCGGTCTCCTTGCCTGGCTCCACGACCTCGACCTGCGCGTCTCGCTGAACGTGCACCCGTCCGATGGGGTGCGCTCCCACGAGGATCGCTACGCGCAGATGGCCGAGGCGCTCGGGGTCCCCGCCGACGGGCGCCCGATCGACTTCGACATCGCGTCGCCCGAGTTCACCGCCGCGTACCTCGACGTGCTCCACCACCCGCTCGAAGCAGAGGGGGTCGACCTGTGGTGGCTCGACTGGCAGCAGGGGCCGTGGAGCCGCATGCCGGGGCTCGACCCGCTGTGGATGCTCAACCACGTGCACTTCCACGATCGCGCCCGCGACGGGCGCCGGCCGCTGACGTTCTCGCGGTACGCCGGCGTCGGGTCGCACCGCTACCCGATCGGCTTCTCGGGCGACACGATCGTCTCGTGGGCGTCGCTCGACTTCCAACCGTTCTTCACCGCCGCCGCGAGCAACATCGGGTACGGCTGGTGGAGCCACGACATCGGCGGGCACATGTTCGGCGCCAAGGACGACGAGCTCGCGACGCGATGGGTGCAGCTCGGCGTCTTCTCGCCGATCCTGCGGTTGCACTCGACGAACGACCCGTTCAACAGCAAGGAGCCGTGGCGGTTCGGCACCGAGTTCGACGCGGTGATGGGCGACTGGTTGCGGTTCCGGCATCGTCTCGTCCCGTACCTGTACACGATGAACGAGCGTGCCCACCGCGGGGTGCCGCTCGTGCGTCCGCTGCACCACACCCACCGTCGCCCCGAGACGCTCGGACGCCGGAACGCGGCATGGTTCGGCGAGCTCATCGCAGCGCCGATCACCTCGCCGCGCGACCCGGCGACCCTCCTCGGCGCGTCGAGCGCATGGCTGCCGCCCGGCACGTGGGTCGACCTGTTCACGGGCGTGGTCTACGACGGCGAACGGACGGTCGCGTTCCATCGCCCGATCGACGGGGTGCCCGTCGTGGCGCCGGCCGGAGCGGTGGTGCCGCTGGCCGGCAACGGGGACGCCGGCGGTCACCCGGGCGTCGGGAACCCCGAGCACATCGAGCTGTTGATCGCCGCGGGCGCCGACGGAACCTTCGTGCTCTACGAGGACGACGACGGGGCCGAGCCGTCGGCGGTGCGGACGCCGATCACGGTCGACTGGGGCCGCGGCACCGTCACGATCGGGCCGGCCGACGAGGCCGGCGGCGACGTCGTGCCGGCGCAGCGCAGCTACACGGTCACGTGGGTCGGCATCGCCCCGGCGACCGCCCACCACCCGTGCCGGTACGACGAGGCGACGGCTCGGCTGTCGATCGACGTCGGCGCGATCGACGACGACGCCGCCACGGTCGTGGCGCTCGAGGCGCCGCCCCGGCTCGCCGACAACCGGGTCGCCGAGCGTGTGCGCGAGCTGGTCGATCGGGCCCAGATCCCGTACGCGACCAAGCGTGACATCGACGCGATCACGTCGTCGGGTCGTTCGGCAGGCCGGCAACTGGCCGAGCTCGTCGGGCTCGGTCTCGACGCACCGCTGCTCGCAGCGGTCAGCGAGCTCGTCGGTGCAGCGCCCGATCACCGGGCCGACTGACACCGGCGTCAAGCCCACCAGATCGGGTGGCGCACGGCCAGCCCGCTGGCGACGACCAGGACCAGGCACTCGGCGACCTGCTCGACCGCGCCGAGCACGTCGCCGGCGAGCCCGCCGATCTTGCGGACGGCGAGGGTGACGGTCGCCGCGACGCCGATCGCGGCGGCGCCGACGAAGGGCAGCACCCACCACCCGGACACCAGCGCGACGGCTGCCACCCCGGTGGCGAGCCCGACGAGGGTCGGGGCCGGGCGGAGCGCCGAGGCCGCCGAAGTTGGGCATCCCGGGGATGGCCGAACCCGCGGCGCCGAGGGGGCTGGCGTCCGACTCGCCGCCGTCGTCCTCGTCGGCGTCCTTCTGCTTGATCACGTCGTCCCGGCTGAGGTGGATCTTCTTGAAGACGTCGTTCGAGATCACGTAGTACCAGTCGCCGAAGCGGTCGTTCAGGGCCTGGACCTTGTCCTTGCCGGCCTTGATCTTGTCGGCGTACTCGTCG
>JAUHYJ010000290.1 GCA_030425785.1 Acidimicrobiia bacterium
GCCGGTACGTTCTGCTGGCTGTTCTCGGACGACTCGGCGTTCGTGTCCGGACAGACGACGCTGGTCAACGGCGGCCTGTTCCCCTACTGAACGGAGGCTGACGATGCCGATCGACGAGTACGACGACCTCGACGCAACGGCACTGGCGGCGCTCGTGCGGGCGCGGGAGGTGCACCCGCGGGAGTTGATCGACGCCGCGATCGAACGCGCCGAGGCGCGCAACCCGCAGCTCAACGCGATCGTGCACACCCAGTTCGACCGGGCCCGTGAGGACTGCGGCACCGTCGACGCCGATGCGCCGTTCCCCGGCGTCCCGTTCCTGCTGAAGGACTACGCCGGCTGGGAGGCGGGCGAGCCGTACCACATGGGTGTCCGCACGCTCCGCGACCTCGACTACCGGGCGACCAGCGACAGCGAGTACGCCCGTCGCGTCCGGGCCGGCGGGCTGATCCCGATCGGCCGGACGAACACACCCGAGCTCGCGGTGATGGGCACGACCGAGCCGGCGCTCTACGGACCGACGCACAACCCGTGGGACCTCGACCGCACGCCGGGTGGCTCGTCGGGCGGTTCGGCCGCCGCGGTGGCGGCACGGATCGTGCCGGTCGCCCACGGCAACGACATCTCGGGCTCGATCCGACTCCCGGCGGCGATGTGCGGCCTCGTCGGGTTGAAGCCGACCCGGGGTCGCGTGATCACGAGCGAACCCGACTCGATCACCGGGATGATGGTCGAGGGGGTCGTCACGCGCACGGTGCGCGACACGGCGGCACTGGTCGACTGGCTCTCCCACCGCTCGCCGCTCTGGCCGGCACCGGTGATGCCGCGGTCGCTGGTCGAGGCGGTCGACAGCCCGTCGCGGGGCTTGCGGATCGGTGTGTGGACGACCTCGTTCAACGACAGCCCGGTCGACCCCACTTGCGCCGCGGCCGCCGAGTCGATCGGCATGGTCCTCGAGCAGCACGGTCACCACGTCGAGGTCGCCGCACCGGACGTGTTCGCGTCGTCGCCGCTGTGGGGGTACGCGAAGACCGCGCTGGCCGTGTGTGCCGCGAACGAGGCGGCACGGTGGGATCGCCACATCGGCCGGCCGCTCGGCGAGGCCGACCTCGAGCCGCGCACCTGGTCGATGGTCGAGATGGGCGATGCCGTCAGCGCGCCGCAGTTCCACGACCTGATGCGTCACCTCCAGCGGCTCAGCGCCGAGGCGCTCGCGTGGTGGGAGACCTACGACGTGCTCGTGACCCCGACGACCGCGGCGGCGCCGTTCGTGCTCGGCGACTACCTGAAGCAGTACGTCTCGGGGCTCGGCAGCGCGTTCACCCGGCCCATCAACGTGACTGGGCAACCGGCGATCTCGGTGCCGGCCGGTTGGGGCGAGGACGGCCTGCCGCGCGGCGTCCAGCTCGTCGGCGACTACGGACGTGACGACGTGCTCGTCGAACTGGCCGCGCTGATCGAGCGCGCCCGGCCGTGGGCCGATCGCCGACCGGCGTGGATCGACCGATGAGCGGTGTCGACGCGGCGGCGGAGTCGGAACGGATCGTCGCCGCCCACGCCGCCCGCGCCACGCTCGACCCGATCACCGACCGGCACCCGATCACGTTGGACGACGCGTACGCGATCCAGGCGCTGGTCACCGCCGACCGGACCGAGCGCGGTGAGCGCCGTATCGGTTGGAAGCTCGGCTACACGTCGATCGTCATGCGTGAGCAGATGGGCATCGATCAGCCGAACTTCGGGCCGCTGACCGACGCGATGCTCGTCGGTGACGGTGCCGACGTCGTCGGACGGTTCACTCAGCCCCGCGTCGAACCGGAGGTCGCGCTGCGCTTCGCACGCGACGTCGAACCCGGCGCTGACCGCGCCGCAGTGCTCGCCGCAACCGCCAGTGCGCACGCCGCGCTCGAGATCGTCGACTCGGTCTGGACCGACTACCGGTTCCGCATCGAGGACAACACCGCGGACGGCTCGTCGGCCGCCGGCGTCGTCGTGGGTGGCGAGCTCGACCGCGACTCGATCGCAGACGTTCCGGTGGTCCTGGTCGTCGACGGCGTCGAGCACGGGCGCGGGGTCGGGTCGGACGCCAGCGGTCATCCCGCCGACGGCGTCGTGTGGCTCGTCGAGCAGCTGGCCGCCCGTGGCGAACGCGTGCGCGCCGGCGACATCGTGATCACCGGCGGGCTCACCTCCGCTGCGGCCCTGGTCACGGGAGGCGTGATCAGCGCTCGCTTCGGCCACGGCGACGAGATCGTCGTCTCCGTTCGGCACGGGCGAACACCCCTGAGCTAGGGTACGCCCGTGATCGTCGCCATCGTCCGCTTCCCGGTTCCGGGTGGTCTCAGCCATGACGCCGCCCGTGAGGCGTTCCTGGCCAGTGCGCCCTCCTATCAGGGTCTGCCGGGTCTGCATCGCAAGTACTACCTCCGCACCGAGGACGGCGAGGGCGCCGGTGGCGTCTACCTGTGGGAGAGCCGCGATGCCGCCGAGCGCGTCTACGACGACGCGTGGCGACGGCGCCTCGCCGAACGGTTCGGTGCCGAACCCCAGGTCGAGTACCTCGACTGCCCGGTCATCGTCGACCCCGACGAGGTGGTCGCGCCGTGAGCGCCGCCGCAGCGCCGAAGCAGCCCGGCAAGAGCGCAGCGAAGCAGGCCGGCGGCGCCCCGGCGGCCAAGAAGTCGGCCGCGAAGAAGCCGGCGTTGCAGTCGGTCGGCATCGCGCTCGGCGTCCTCGAAGCGCTCGCCGTCGCACCCGAGCTCAGCCTCAGCGAGCTGGCCCGTCGCGTCGGCGTCGCGAAGAGCACGGCGCATCGCACCTGCTCGGTCCTCACCGACTCGGGCATGCTCACCCGCACCGACGCCGGCAAGTATCGGCTCGGCCTGCGCCTGATCGAGCTCGGCCATCTCGCGACGGCGCGCACGTCGGTCGGCACCCACGCGCTGCCCCTGCTGGTCGACCTTCGTCACGCGCTCGGCGAGACGGTGCAGATCGGTGTGCCGTCCGGTGGCGACGTGGTCTACGTCGAGCGGGTCGAGGGCAACCGCGCCCTGCGGTACGCCCATGAGAACTCGCGTCGGGGCCCGGTCCACCGGTCGAGCTGCGGCAAGGTGCTCGCGGCCCACATCCCCGCCGTCCTCGAGGCGCGGCTGAAGAAGGGGCTGCGACCGAGCACCGGCTACACGATCGTCGTGCCCGACGTGCTGCACGCGGAACTCGACAAGATCCGCCAGCGGGGCTACGCGAAGAGCGTCGACGAGACCGAGATCGGCATGGCCTCGATCGCCGTCCCCGTGCGCAGCACCAAGGACGGTCCCGTCGTCGCCGCGATCTCGATGGTGGGTCCGACGTCGCGGGTCGTTGGCGATTCCGAGACGAGCAACGTCGCCACACTCAAGGCGGCGTCGCGCAAGCTCACCGAGCTGCTCGAACTCGGCGATTACCGCCTGCCGCGCCGCCGTCCCACCAGCTGACGCGATCGCCAGCCGGTCAGTGACCGGCGACGGTGACGGGGGCAGGCTCGGCCTCGGCGGCGATCAGGTCGGCGAGGATGCGGCGAGCGCGCAGCGGGCCCTGGTCGATCGTCAACATCACCGGCTTGAGCGCATCGGGCCCGCCGGCGCGGTCGTAGGCCCGCTGCTGGGCCTCGACCATCGGACGATCCTGCTCCTCGAACGCGAACTTGCGGAGACGGCTCAGCGTCTCGGCGACCTCGTCGTCGTCGACCGGCGGCGCTGCGCCGAGCTGCACCGCACAGATGTGGTACATCATCTGCCGCTCGTTGATCGGCGTGAGCAGGTGCGACCCGATGACGATCAGCCCCTCGTCGCGAGGGCGACCGGGGTCGGTCACGCCCGCGTGGTTGCGGAGGTAGCCCGGCGCGTTCCAGCGCATCTCGGCCCACGTGTCGATCGGCTGGCGGTCGTTCTTGTACATCAGGTCGAACAGGTGCGGCGGCTCGACGGCGTCGACGGTGCGGGTGACGTAGAGGGTGGTGGCACCCGACGGCTCGGTCACGTCGCGGATCTCGACGTCGGCGTCGTTCATGTCGGCGTGGCCGAGCAAGCCCTCGTGCAGGAAGTTGGCGTGGCTGAGGTCGAGCAGGTTGTCGGCCATCAGCCGGTAGTCGACGTCGAGCACCATCCAGTCGCGGTGCGAGAACGTGCCGGGCGCACCCTCGTCGAGGTACGAGAAGTCGGGGATGAGGTCGGCGTTCGCCCGCTCGGCGTCGCCGAGCCAGACCCACAGCAGGGTGTGCCGCTCGACGATCGGATAGGCGCGCAGGTGCAACGCCGGCGTGATCCGGCCCGACCCGTGGGGGTTGACGACGCAGCGTCCGTCGGCGTCGAACTGGAGGCCGTGGTACGGGCACTCGATCTGGTCGCCGCACACCTTGCCGGCCGACAGCGGGGCGAAGCGGTGCGAGCACTGGTCGGTGATCGCGGCGACCGAGCCGTCGTGACGGCGGAAGATCGCGATCGGTTCGTCGCAGATCGTGCGCGACTCGACCCGGCCGAGTTCGAGATCGTCGGCCCACATGGCCACGTACCAGGTGTTGCGGAGGAAGGAGGTCACGGGCTCATGATGCCCGATCGTCCGTTCGTGAGAACGGGACGCGTCCGCCGTGGGCGAACGATCGCCGATCGGTCATCGAGCGTTCACACGGCGACCCGGTACGGTCGGGGCACCATGAGCGAACGCAGCTACGACTTCGTGATCGTCGGGGGCGGGTCGGCCGGTTGTGCGCTCGCCAACCGACTGTCGGCCGACCCGACGAACCGGGTGCTCGTGCTCGAGGCCGGTCGCACCGACTGGAAGTGGGACGTCTTCATCCACATGCCGGCCGCGCTCACCTATCCGATCGGCAGCCGCTTCTACGACTGGAAGTACGAGTCCGAGCCCGAGCCGTTCATGGGTGGCCGCCGGGTGTACCACGCTCGCGGCAAGGTGCTCGGCGGGTCGTCGTCGATCAACGGGATGATCTTCCAGCGCGGCAACCCGGCCGACTACGCCAAGTGGGCCGAGCGGCCCGGGATGGCCGACTGGTCGTACGCACATTGCCTGCCGTACTTCAAGCGGATGGAGACCTGCCTCGCCGGCGAGGACGATTGGCGCGGTGGTGACGGGCCGCTCGAACTGGAACGGGGGCCGGCGACCAACCCGCTGTTCCAGGCGTGGCTCGAGGCAGGTGAGCAGGCCGGCTTCCGCCGCACCGACGACGTGAACGGCTACCGGCAGGAGGGGTTCGCCGCGTTCGACAAGAACGTGCGCCGCGGCCGTCGGTTGTCCGCGGCCCGGGCGTACCTGCATCCCGTGCTCGATCGGCCGAACCTCGACCTGATCACGCGGGCCCAGGTCAACCGGATCGTGTTCGACGGCACACGGGCGGTCGGCGTCGAGTACCGACGCAACCGCAAGGTCCACGTGGCCGAGGGCGCCGAGATCATCCTCTGCGGCGGAGCGTTCAACTCGCCGCAGCTGCTCCAGCTGTCGGGCATCGGC
>JAUHYJ010000291.1 GCA_030425785.1 Acidimicrobiia bacterium
GCGACAGTGACCGTGGGGCCGGTGATCGAGATCGGCTGGCCCTGCGTGACGTCGAGTGTTCCCGCCGTGACCGACACGGATGCGCCGGTCGGTGACACCGACAGATCCAGCGTCGGTGTGCCTGGCGTCACCGTCACCGACCCCGCCGAGGGCGAAACGGTGAGGCCGAGTGACGGTGTGCCGGCAGTGACGGTGACCGTTGGACCGGTCGGTGTCACTGACTGTTGCGGGGTGACCGTGGCGGTACCAGGGGTGACCGTGACGGTCGGCCCGGTGGGTGCGATCTGTTGCTCTGCTACGACCGTCACCGACCCTGCCGTGACGGCAACGGTCGGGCCGGTGGGCGTGATGTCGAGTGTTGGCGCCGGGATGTCGGCGTTCAGGTTGAGCTTGCGGTTCGCCGAGCCGAGCAGCGTCCCGCCGACGACACCCTTGTCGGAGTTCGCGAGCAGCAGGTCGACGAGTTGCCGCGGCTCGAGGTCGGGGTTGGCCTCCAACCACATGGCGAGCACACCGGACACGATCGGCGCCGTGTACGACGTGCCCGACGACGTCCCAGTCGCAGTGTCGCCGGTGCCGCGCGCCGACAGGATCGACTCTGCGGGGCCGAACATGTCGACCTCGGGCCCGAGCGACGACCCGGACCAGATGTTCCCGGCGTCATTGATGCCGCCGACGACGACGACACCGGGCACACCGGCGGGTTGCTCGTACGACGTCGACGCGCCGCCCTCGTTCCCGGCGGACAGGACGAACACGAACCCGGCTTCGACCATCGTCTCGATCTGAGCGACCGCGGCGTCGATCTGACCGGACCCGGTCGTGCCGAGCGCGAACGAGCAGTTGACGACCGCCGGGCCGCCGGGGTGGTTGGTCTCGATCCAGTCGAGGACGTCGAGCAGGTTCGCCTGCGTCGGGTACGGGATCGCCGTGTTGTGGTCGTCCTCGAACGCCTTGATCGGGACGATGATCGCGTCCTTCGCGACGCCGTAGACGTTGCCGGCGGCGAGCGCAGCGACCGAGGTGCCGTGATTGACGACGTCGTTCGTCGCGCCGGTGGCGCCGACCGAGTAGCCGGACTCGACGGTGATGTCGTCGAACTGCTCGTGTGTCGCGCGGACGCCGGTGTCGACGATGTAGATGCGGACCCCGGCTCCGGTCCACCGGTAGTCGAAGTCGCCGTCGTCATTCGTGCCGTCGATGTCGTCGAGCTGCCACGGCGCCGAACCCTGCGTGGTCACGCTCGGCGGGGTCTGCGGTGATGCGTCGGCGATCGGGGTGCAGCCCCATTCGGACACGGTCGCGGTGCCGGTGCCTTCCGCGTTGATCGCGGCGACCTCGAACAGGTAGCGGGTGCCGTTCGTCAGACCGGTCAACGTCGCCGACGTCGCGGTCGTGCCGGTGTCGGCGGTGTGCGTCGTCCACGTGTCGCCGTCGTCGGTCGAACGCCGGATGCGGTAGCCGGTGATCGCCGAACCGCCATCGGACGCCGGGGTGGTCCAGGACAGGTCGACCTCGGAGCCGTAGCCGAACGCATCATCGGGACGCACCGCGGTCGGCGGCCCGGGCGGGGTCGCCGACACCGGTTCGGGTGCCACCGCGAACATCCAGTACGCGACCGAGTGCGACCCGGAGAACGTGACGGTGCGCGCCGTGGTGGTCCCGGCCGACGCCTGGTCCTCGTAGTAGATGTACAGCCGTTCGCCGCCACCGAAGTCCCAGTCGGTGTCGTGCAGCGTCTGACCCATCGACAACGCGGCGGCGCCGTCGTCGGGCAGGATGACGTACACGATCCGGCAGCCGTCGACCGTCGTCGTCAACGTCGGCAACGCCACTGAACCCGACTGCGTCGACGTGACACCGACCGCGGAATCCTCGATCGGGTCGGCCGTGTCGATGCCGGTGAGCGTCAGCGAGCGCCCCGCCGAGATCGACTCCGTTCCGGGAGTGTTGTGGGTGATCGAGCCTTCCGACCCGCCAGCGACCTTGCCGGACAGGCGCGCGCCGAGCGGCGACGTGATCGACCCGAGGTTCGTCATCCCCGTGCCGATGTCGGGCGCACCCGACCCGCCGATCTGGATCAGGACATGCGCACGGTAGTCGTCCGCCGCGATCCCGGTCGGGGCGCCGAGGACGATGTTGCCGCCCGAACCGTTGACGTCGGCGGTGTCGTTCGCAGCAGTCTTGAACGAAACCGCCATGTCAATCCCCTTCCAGGGTCGTCAGTGGGCGATCAGGCGAGGGTAACGAGCGTGTTCGATCCCCACGTGGCGACGATGTCGCCGCCGTTCGGGGTCACCGGCAGGCCGGTCGTCGCCGAATCCCACGTGATCGCGAGCGGCGACGTGGCCGGGGTGCCAGAGTTCTTCCACACGGCCAGGTAGTCGGCGGCGTCACCGGACACCGACGAGAACGTGACCGCGCCGGACAGAGTCACGACGCCACCGGAGATCGACGACACCGACACATCGGCGGTCGCAACCACCGTCGCGGCGTCGACCTCGTCGTAGTCGACCGTCGACGCCGTGATGGTGCCGGCGTCGGTCTGGTCGAGCAGCGACGCGTCGATGTTGTCGGTGTCGAAGTCGATCACCGAATGAGTCGGAGAGCCCAACATGCCGTTGAGCCAGTCGGTGTGGATGACGGTTGCCATGGGTCAGCCCTCCTGAGCTTCGACTTCGGCCTGAGCGGCGTTGAGTGCTTCGGTGGCCTTGATTACCTTGATCTGACCGCGCAGGGAACGCAGCCGACGACGGAACGCGTCGCTGGCTTCGTCGCGCTTGGCGCGCACGGACTCCATCTCGGCTTCGAGCGCCTCGACGGTCTGGACTTCGTCTGACATGGGTCAGCTCCTTCTTGCAGCCGGTGGTGGCAGGATCAGGGTTTGGGTCGGTGGCTTCGCGACCGGGTTCACGGCCTCGAACGGGTTGTCGGCGCAGCGCTGCAACGCATCCCACACACCGTGCGACACGATCGTCGAGCCGCCCCGCATCTGGATGTGGTACGTCTTGGCGAAGTGCTTGACTCGGCCCTTGCCGGCGAACTCGCACATCCGGCACACCGGCTGCGCTTCCTCGAGCGACGTCCCGTCTGCCGGTGGCGGGAACGGGCGCAGGTGGTCTTGGATGACGACGAACACGTCGTTGGGCCAGTTCAGGGACGCGCGCGCTTGGATGCGGATACCTTCGGCCATGAACCCTCCCCGGGGTGTCAGACGGACAGCAGCACGAAGCCGCCGAGGCTGATGTCGTCGTTCGTGCTCACCGCAGTGGCGAGCGCGGCCAGGTTCACCGCACCCGTTGACGCCTGATACGTTCCCGAAGCCACGACACCGATATGCGCTGACGCGATCGGCTGAGCGAACGTGAAGTTCCCGGTGGCACCCGAGCCCGTCAACGTGCACACCGTCTCGTTCGTCACGTCGCCCGCCGACAGGCCGCCACCGGTCCGTTCGGCCGTGATGCGGAAGAACAGGCCGCGGCCGTGTGGCCGGCAGTAGTCCAGGGTGGCAGACCAGCCCGACGCCGACGTCACACCGGTGACGTCGGCTCGGGGCGAGATGTACCGCACCCAGCCCGAGCCGTCGTAGTAGTAGCCGCGGTTCGTGTCCGTCTCGAAGATGTGCTGGCCCTCGACGCCGGTCGGGCGGGTGCCGGACGTGCACTGGATGACCAACTGGTCTTCGATCCGGTTCATCTCGGACGCGTCGGGGATGTCTCCGTCCGACCACGAGGTCTTCGCCATCAGTCCCTCCTAGCCGGGGATCAGGTTGCCGTACGCCGCGCCGATCCGCCCGTAGGTGGCATCATCGAGCGTCCAGTACGGCGCCTCGGTGTTCTGCGTCGGCGCAGGCACGAGATGCAACTGCACGTTCCAGGTGGCGCCCTGCTGCCGATGCTCGACGCCGACGACCATCGCGTCGAAGTCGATCTCACCAGCGACGTCGAGCGGCGTGCGACGCACGGTCACGATGTCGCCCGGGGTCAGCGGGACAACCGCAGGGATCTTCACGTCGGGATCGTGCAAGAACTCGACGGTGACGGTCGGGAACGTCGACCGTGGCTCCTTGCGTTCACGGAGCACATACGCCGCCAGGTTCGACGCCGCACGGCCGCTCGGTAGCGTCGGTGTGTCGAGGCTCAACGCCTGCTCGCCGTAGTCGGTGATCGACGTCGAGTCGCGGCGGGTGATGCCGCCGATCGACGCGTATGACGCGGTCACGATGTTCGACACGTAGTCGATCGGGGCGCCGTTCAGGTCACCGAACGAGTATTCGATCGCGCCACCGGCGAGGTCGGTGGCGTCATCGGAGAACACGACTCCGGACTGCGCGCTCGTCCACAACGTCTGGCGGTCACGGAACCGGATCGACCCGTCGAACCCGATGTAGATCAGCCCCTGCTCGGCCTCCTCGAGTTGGCGGAGGTAGTCCATGAGTCGCTGACCGTTCGGGACGTACGGGCCGTGAACGACGGTGCCGTCGTCGATGTCGCGTAGCGCATCCGGGAACCCGACGTCGTCGAGGGCCCGTTCGATCCGTTCACCGGTCTTCTCGCTGTACGGATGCCCGTACGCGATCGAGCCGGCCAGATAGTGCGCCTTGATGCGGTCGGCGGACAGGTTCGACGAGTAGAACGCCACATGGCTCAACACCGGCAGATTCTCGAACGACGCAAACGTGTTCCCCGCACGGATCAGTGTTTCCGCCGGTAACCCGAATCCTGCCGTGGAACCAGTGTCCAGCGCTGCGCTCCACACCGGCTGACCGTCCACGTACAGATACATGGTCGTCGAGTCGGCAGTCACCACCACATGATGTGCGACACCATCTGCGAGATCGACACCTTCAACATCGCCACCAGAACCCGCAACCAGCCGCCGGTTGTTCGCCGGGTCGTAGAAGTTGACCTGAGGTTCTTCGGTGATCGATGTCCCGTTCGGGTAGAACAAGAACCCGCGAGCATTGCTCGACAGATCCTCAAGCGTGACAGAGATGAGGGGCTTCGCGTCGGCCTGGTCGGCTGCGGCGATTCGTATCCACATCTCGAACGAACGTGGCAGTGCGGCGGGAGCAGCGGGAGTACCTCCGTACACCCAGGCCGCCAACGGATCACCGAGCGGCAGTCCGATATCCGCTGTTGACGCTGTCATAGACGATTCTGTTCCGCCGACAGTCACGACCCCGGGACCGCTGGAGACGTCAAGATTTCCGACCTCGTCCAGCACACCGATCGAAACGTCCTGCAACGGCCAATAGTGGTCCGGATCATCCGATTCGACCTCATGTCGATACGTCGACGACGGCAACGGCGCATTCTCGAGGAGCCGGGACGCGTCGACCAGCGGCACCGTGGCGCGCCCGTCGAACGTCGTCCACTGCTGCGGCCACGCCAACACATACCCGGTGAACACGACCAGGGAGGTCATCCCCACAGTGACGGTTCGACGGTAACGGCGCATCGGCTTCACATCCGGATAATAGGGGATGACCTCCCTGGTCG
>JAUHYJ010000292.1 GCA_030425785.1 Acidimicrobiia bacterium
AAGGTTGAGCTGCGGGACGCCAAGGAGTCCGCTGAGCTCGCCAACGCCGCCAAGATCGTGGTTGCGATCGGCGACTGCGCGTGCTGGGGCGGTATCCCGGCCACGGCGCCGAACCCGACCGATTCGACCGGCCTGCAGTTCCACAAGCGCGACAAGGGCGGCTTCCTCGGGCCCGACTTCGTGTCGAAGGCCGGCCTGCCCGTCATCAACATTCCCGGCTGTCCGGCCCACCCCGACTGGATCACCCAGATCCTCGTCGCCCTCGCCACGGGCCGTACCGCCGACATCGCACTCGACGACCTGCACCGGCCGCAGACGTTCTTCAAGACCTTCACCCAGACCGGCTGCACCCGGGTGCAGTTCTTCGAGTACAAGCAGTCGACACTCAGCTTCGGCGAGGGCACCCGGACCGGCTGCTTGTTCTACGAGTTCGGGTGCCGTGGGCCCATGACGCACTCACCCTGCAACCGGATCCTGTGGAACCGCCAGAGTTCCAAGACCCGTGCCGGCATGCCGTGCCTCGGTTGCACCGAACCCGAATTCCCGTGCATGGATCTGGCGCCGGGCACCGTGTTCAAGACCCAGAAGGTCAGCGGTGTCATCCCGAAGGAAGTCCCCGAGGGCACCGACCATCTCACCTACATGGCTCACGCGGCCGCCGCCAAGGTCGCGGCGCCCGAGTGGTCCAAGGAAGACATGTTCGTCGTCTGACGGACCGACGATTCGAGAGAGTGGAGAACCATCATGAGCACCGTTGATCTCAGCGTCAGCCCCCTCGGA
Source organism: Acidimicrobiia bacterium (assembly GCA_030425785.1). Taxonomy (GTDB): domain Bacteria; phylum Actinomycetota; class Acidimicrobiia; order Acidimicrobiales; family Ilumatobacteraceae; genus Ilumatobacter. The sequence goes on from JAUHYJ010000292.1 coordinate 781, forward strand.
CGCGTCGAGGGCGACCTCGACGTACGTGTCACCATCGACGACGGCGTCGTCAGTTCGGCCTGGACGACCGCGGGTATGTTCCGCGGCTTCGAGATGATCCTGAAGGGCAAGGATCCCCAGGCCGGACTGATCGTCACGCCGCGCATCTGCGGCATCTGCGGCGGCAGTCACCTGTACAAGGCGGCGTACGCACTCGACACGGCCTGGAACACCCACGTGCCGCACAACGCCACGCTGATCCGCAACATCGCGCAGGCCTGTGAGACGCTGCAGTCGATCCCGCGCTACTTCTACGCGCTGTTCGCGATCGACCTGACGAACAAGAAGTACGCCGACTCGCCGCTCTACGACGAGGCGGTCCGGCGCTTCGCCCCGTACGTCGGTACGTCGTACCAGACGGGCGTGGTGCTGTCGCAGAAGCCGGTCGAGGTCTACGCGATGTTCGGCGGGCAATGGCCGCACTCGAGCTTCATGATCCCCGGCGGCGTGATGTGCGCGCCGACGCTCGCCGAGGTGAGCCGCTCGATCGCGATCCTCGAGAACTGGAACCGGGCCTGGCTCGAGGGCCAGTGGCTGGGCTGCTCGGTCGAGCGGTGGCTCGAGAACCGGACGTGGGACGACATCCTCGCCTGGGTCGACGAGAACGAGTCGCAGCACGACTCCGACTGCGGGTTCTTCATCCGCTTCTGCATGGACGTCGGCCTCGACAAGTACGGCCAGGGCTGCGGCAACTACCTCGCGACCGGCACCTACTTCGACCCGGCCTCGTACGAGAACCCCACGATCGAGGGACGCAACGCGGCGTTGATCAACCGGTCGGGCGTCTACGCGAACGGTGAATTCAGCGAGTTCGACCACATGCGGGTCGCCGAGGACACCGCCCACTCGTTCTACGAGGGCGGCGGTCTGCTGCACCCGTGGGAGGGGCGCACCGTCCCGATCGACCCCGCCGACGGCCGCAAGCAAGACAAGTACTCGTGGGCCAAGTCGCCCCGCTACGACGTCCCCGGCCAGGGGCACGTCCCGCTCGAGGTCGGCCCGCTCGCCCGCCGTGTCATGGCCGCCGCGCCCGGTGCCGCCGCCCACCAGGACGACGACCCGCTGTTCATGAACATCCTCGAGGCGATCGGCCCGTCGGTCATGGTGCGCCAGCTCGGCCGCATGCACGAAGGCCCGAAGTACTACCAGTGGGTACGCCAGTGGCTCGACGACCTCGACCTGTCGGGCAGCTTCTACACCAAGCCGGTCGAACACGAGTCGGGCAAGGGTTTCGGCTCGACCGAAGCGGCACGCGGCGCACTGTCGGACTGGATCGTGATCGAGAACGGCCGGATCGAGAACTACCAGGTCGTCACGCCGACCGCGTGGAACATCGGGCCCCGCGACGGCGAGGGCGTGCTCGGCCCGATGGAGCAGGCGTTCATCGGCTCGCCGATCGAGGACACCTCGGACCCCGTCGAGCTCGGCCACGTCGCCCGCAGCTTCGACTCGTGCCTCGTGTGCACGGTCCACGCCTACGACGGCAAGACCGGCAAGCAGCTGTCGAAGTTCGTCGTCAACGGCATGGTCTGACCGAGCGAGGCGCTGGTGATCGAGTCGTGACCCCCGACGAAGCCCGCCGGATCGCGCTCGACGACGCGCTCAGCGCCCACCCGCGCGGCCAGACGGTGATCGTCGGCTGCGGCAATCTGCTGCGCGGTGACGACGCCATCGGGCCGACGCTGGTGCGCCACCTGTGGGAGCTCGGCGTGCCCGACGGGGTCACCCTCGTCGACGGCGGCACCGCCGGCATGGACGTCGCGTTCAAGATGCGCGGCGCCCGACGGGTGGTCATCGTCGACGCGTCGGCGACCGGGGCCGAGCCGGGGACGATCTACCGGGTGCCCGGATCGGAGCTCGAGGACCTGCCGCCCCTCGACGGTCTGCACACCCACGCCTTCCGGTGGGATCACGCACTGTCGTTCGGTCGGTGGTTACTCGCCGACGAGTACCCCGACGACATCGAGGTCTTCCTCGTCGAGGCGGCCCAGACCGATCCGGGCGCCCCCCTGTCACCTGCGGTCGACGCCGCCATGCAGCACGTCATCGCGATGATCACCGCCACGTGGGACCATGCAGCGGTGGAGCCCGAACCATGAGTGTCCAGGTCACGTTCACCGCGGACGGGTCGCTGCGGCTCGGCGCCGACGTGGCGACGGTGTACTTCCCCACCGACTCGCTCGTGGCGGTCCCCCGCGGCGACGAGCTGTGGCTCATGCCGCTCGTCGGGCCCGAGGGTGGCGGCCTGCTGCTGAAGCAGCGGAACCGGGATGGCGAACGCTCGACGCTGATCTGGGAGGCGCTGCCCCAGGACGATCCGCCGGTCGGCGTGCGCGACGCCGTCTGGGACGACTCTCACGGAGCGCTCCGTGTCGCCCTGCGATGAGGCCGCCAATGAAAACGAGCGGCCCGACCAGCACTTCGCGGGCCCGCCGCTCGGTGTCGACACCTTCGTCCGACACGAACGCGGCCGTTGGTGCGTCGACATCGCCGTCACGTTCGCCGACGGCGTGGTCAGGCGCACGGTCGGCGACTATCCGACCGAACGCCAGGCGACCATCGCCGCGGCGTGGATCCGCCGTGGCGCCGACCGCGACATCGACGGGCCCGTCCAGGGCTGACACCGACCAGGAGCGCAGACCGTGACCATCTCCCCCACGACCGACCAGACCGGCCAGACCGGCCTGCTCGCACGACCCCAGCCGGTCGGCGTGTTCCCGCTCCCGGCGGGCTACCTGCTCGTGCCCGACGGACACGACGACGTGCGGGACCGACTCGTCGCCGGCCGGTTGCCCGATGCGTGGCCCGCCGAGCTCCGGTTCTACGAGCTCGCGCTCGGCGGCGACCCCGACGAGGCTGCCGCGGTGCTCGACGGCGACGATCTGGTTGCACGTGCGAACCGGCTGGTGCTCGCCCCGACACTCGACGACGCAACTCGGCTCGCCGCCGACGCGGCCGACGCCGGCGACGCCGCGCTGTGCGCTCACGTCGCGACGATCTCGTTCGCGCTCGGGCTGCGCGCGAACCCACCGGACCCCGCATCGACCGACGGCGAGTTCGCGGCGATGGCCGGCGCGGCCCAGGCGACGCTGGCCCTCGAGCAGGGCCGTACCGCCGATGCGATCGAACTGCTCGAGGCCGCGGCCCAGGCGGCCCACCCGGTCTCGGTCCCGCTCGCCGGCCAGCTGATGGGGCAGCTCGCCAACGCACAGCTCGACGAGCGCGGCGCCCAGCGCGCCGCCGTCACCTTCCAGGCCGCGATCGACGCGATGGCCGGCACCGATCTCGCCGTCAGCCGCGCCGAGCTCCACGTCGCGGCGGGGGCCATGTTCCAGGAGATGTCCGAAGCGGCGCCGCGTGTGATGCAGCAGGCGATCGATCACTACCTGCAGGCGCTCGCGCTCGTGCGTCGGGCCGACGCCCCCGAGACGTGGGCGATCGCCAACGCCAACCTGGGGCTGGCGTACCTGATGATGCCGATGCAGGAGGCGTCCGACCTGCTCCGCACCGGCGTCGCCGTGCAGTCGATGCGCGACGCGCTGTCGTACTTCACGCCCGAGACGCATCCCGACCGCTGGTCGAGCACGCAGCTGAACCTGGCGAACGCGCTCGTGTACATGCCGTCGAAACACCAGGCCGAGAACATCGCCGAGGCGGTCGACCTGTACGAGGCCGTGCTCGAGCACCGGCCGCGCGATCGCGACCCGGCCGGTCGGGCCCGGGTGCTCGCGAACCAGGGCAACGCGCTCGCGCACCTCGGGGTGTTCGATCAGGCGAAGGCCAGGCTGCACGAGGCCCGCAGCCTGTTCGAGGAACTCGGCGAGGACGAGGCGGTCCGGTCGGTGCGCGGCGTGCTCGACGAGGTCGCGAAGCAGGAGTCGATCGTGCGTCAGGACCGGGTCGAGCCGTGACGATCGACGCCGAGCCGGACTTCGCCGAGCTGGCGGCCGAGGTCGACGCTGCGATCCGGCGCGCGGACGAGTTGGCCGACGACGAGGCCCGTGAGCACGCCGACGCGGTCCGGTCGGCGATCGAGGCGTTCCATCGCCCCGCGCTGGTCACCATCGTGCGCACCCTGCGGAACGATCCGCGGGGCAAGGAGCTGCTGTTCGAACTGGTCGATGATCCGGCCGTGCGGGCGGTGTTCGCCCTGCACGGGATCATCAAGCCCGACCCGATGACACGGGCCGAGCAGGCGCTGGCCGGTGTCCGCCCGTACCTGCAGTCGCACGGCGGCGACGTCGAGCTCGTGGCGATCGCGGACGGCGTGGCGCGGGTCCGCCTGCACGGCAGCTGCAGCGGCTGCTCGATGTCGGCGGTGACCTTGCGGGAGGTCGTCTCGGAAGCGCTGGTCGACGGCGTCGACGAGGTCGGCTCGGTCGAGGTCGTCGAGGACCAGCCGACCGCTGCGTTCATCCCGGTCTCGGCGATCGGGGTCAAGCGCGACACGGGGTGGCAGCGCACGTGTGACGTCGGCGACATCCCCGTCGGCGGCATGATCCGCATCGACGTCGGCGACGACAGCTTCGTCGCCGTGCACGTCGACCAGCGCATCGCGGTGTATCGGAACGAGTGCGTGCACCAGGGCCGGACCCTCGACGGCGGTGACTGCTCCGACGGCGTGTTGCGGTGCCCGTGGCACGGCTTCACGTTCGACGCGGCGACG
>JAUHYJ010000293.1 GCA_030425785.1 Acidimicrobiia bacterium
CTCGACGACGGCACGTCCATCCGCACGATCGGTGGGGCAGATCGTGTTCCGTGCCGGCGACGATGTTCGATGACGAGGGCCCGGCAGCGCCGGGCCCTCGTTGCGTTTTGCGGCCCGATCCGATCGAGTCGACGCAGGTCGATTCGACGCAGGTGCGACGGCGACTCAGCCGTCGATGGCGGCGCGCACCTCGGCGACGTAGTCACCGACGGCGTCGGGGCCGTGCTCGATGAGCCGGCGCACCATCGAAGCACCCTGGATCACCCCGTCCGCGACCGCCACGGCCTGGCGGGCCTGATCTGCGTTCGACACGCCGACGCCGACCAGCACGGGCACGTCGGTCACCGTCTTGAGTCGCCCGGCCAGTTCGGTCGCGGTGTCCGCGAGCGACGTGCGCTCGCCGGTGACGCCGAGCAACCCGACCGAGTAGACGAATCCACGCGCACGCGCGGCGATGCGCGGGAGCCGCTCGTCCGGCGCCGTGGGCGCTGCGAGCATGACGGTCTCGACACCTTCGTGGTCGGCGGCGCGGCACCACGGCTCGGACTCCTCGAGCGGCAGATCGGGCAGGATGCATCCGGCGACCCCGGCCTCGACGAGACGGTGCGCGAACCGGCGGTGTCCGTCGTGGTGCACGAGGTTGTAGTACGTCATGACGACGAGTGGGATCTCGACGTCGAGCTCGGGCACCTGCTCGAGCACGGTGTGCGGCGTGGTGCCGGCGTCGAGCGCGGCCTGTGACGCCTGCTGGATGACCGGGCCGTCCATCACCGGGTCGGAGAACGGGATGCCGATCTCGACCGCGTCGGCGCCGTTGGCCGCGCACGCCCTGATCGCGTCCTGCCAACCCGGATAGCCGCCGGTGATGTACGGCACGAGCAACTTGCGCCCGGCGTCGCGCGCCGCCCGCAGCGGCGTCTCGAGTGTGCCCGTCACGACGTGGTCCCGTCGCCGGTGCCGTCGCCGAGTTCGCCGAGCACGTCCATCATCTGCGCGACGTCCTTGTCGCCGCGGCCCGACAGGTTCAGCACGACGACCTGGCCCTGCAGCGACGTCGCCTCGCGAGCCAGCCAGGCGATCGCGTGGGCCGACTCGAGCGCCGGGATGATGCCCTCGGTGCGCGAGAGCAGCTGGAACGCCTCGACGACCTCGTCGTCGGTGACGTTGGGGTACTCGGCCCGGCCGATCGACGCCAGGTACGAGTGCTCGGGTCCGACACCCGGATAGTCGAGCCCGGCCGAGATCGACAACGCCTCTTCGACCTGCCCGAACTCGTCCTGCATGAGGAAGCTGCGCATCCCGTGCACGACGCCGGGCACACCCGACGCCACCGCCGCTCCCCCGGCGGGCTCGACCCCGACGAGACGGGCGTCGGTGTCGACGAAGCCGGAGAAGATCCCGATGGCGTTCGAGCCACCACCCACGCAGGCGACCACGACGTCGGGGTCGCGGCCGATCATGGCGCGGCACTGCTCGCGAGCCTCGTCACCGATCACACGGTGGAACTGGCGCACCATCCACGGATAGGGGTGCGGGCCCATCACCGAACCGAGGCAGTAGTGGGTGTTGCCCACCGTCGCGACCCAGTCGCGCATCGCCTCGTTGACGGCGTCCTTGAGGGTCTTCGATCCGCTCTGGACCGCCTCGACCTCGGCGCCGAGCAGCCGCATCCGGAACACGTTGAGCGCCTGGCGCTCGACGTCGACCGCACCCATGTACACCTTGCACTCGAGGCCCATCAGCGCGGCCGCCGTCGCCGTCGCCACCCCGTGCTGGCCGGCGCCCGTCTCGGCGACGAGGCGCTCCTTGCCCATCCGCTTGGCGAGTAGGGCCTGGCCCAGCACGTTGTTGATCTTGTGCGAGCCGGTGTGGTTCAGGTCTTCGCGCTTGAGCAGCACGCGCACGCCGAGCTGTTCGCCGAGCCGGTGGCACTCGGTGAGCATCGACGGGCGTCCGGCGTAGTCGCGCAGGATCGCGTCGAGCTCGGCGCGGAAGTCGTCGTCGGACCACGCGGTGCGGAAGCCCGCCTCGAGCTCCTGGCACGCCGGCACGAGCGTCTCGGGGATGAAGCGCCCGCCGAACTCGCCGAAGCGCCCGGTGTCGGACGGTTCGGTCATCAGCGAATCCGGGTCGAAGCGTGCTGTGGTTGCAGCGGTCTCGGTCATGGCACCACCTCAGTGCGTCATTCGTCGGCCCAGTCGTAGGGCAATTCGTCGGGGCCGAGATAGGGGGTCGGAGCGGCAGCGCGCGCGTTCGCGATGAAGCGGCGTACCAGGGTCGGGTCCTTCGTGCCGGGCGAGGCTTCGACGCCGCTCGCGACGTCGACGCCCCACGGTTCGACCGCTTCGATCGCGCCGGCGACGTTGTCCGGGTCGAGCCCGCCGGCCAGGATCAGCCGAACGGTGTCGGGCACGTCGCGAACGATGTTCCAGTCGAACAGCTTGCCGGTGCCGCCGCCGGGCGAATCGACCATCACCAGGTCGGTGCCGTACTGATCGGCCCGGGTCAGATGCGGCGAGTCGGCCCCGAACGTCTTGATGACGTAGCGGATGTTGTGGGCGATCTCGCGTGCTTGCTCGGGCGTCTCGTTGCCATGGAGCTGCACGGCCTTGACGCCCGATCGGTTCGCGATCTCTACGACCCGCGACGGGTGCTCGTTCTTGAACACACCCACGGTCAGCACCTCGGGCGGCAAACGGCGGGTGATGTCGTACACCGCCTGGGGGGCGACCTGACGCGTCGACGGCGCGAAGATGAACCCGACGGCGTCGGCACCCATCGCGACGGCGAAGAGCGCGTCGTCCTCGTTGGTCATCCCGCAGATCTTCACGAACATGCCACCCGAACGGTACCCCGACCGGCGCCCGATCACCTTGATCGAATTCGTGGATGCGACACTGGCCCGATGCCGCAGCGGATCCGGGACCTCAGCGCAGGGCCGTCTGCGGACATCGCCGCAGCGCTCGACGCGATCGACCCCGCCGACCGGGACACGAGCGGGACGCCGGCGTTCGTCGCTGACCCGAACGGGTTCCTGCTCGTGGCCGACGTCGACGATCGCCCGGTCGGCCTGGCGTGGGGAGCTCACGTCCGCTACCCGTACGGGCGGCGGATGACCTACCTCCACCAACTCGACGTCGTCGAGCACGCACGTCGCAGCGGAATCGGCACTGCGCTCGTCGAGGCGGCGATGCAGCTCGGCCGCGCCGCCGGGTCGTCGAAGTTCTGGCTGTCGACCGGCGCGCACAACGAGGTGGCGCAGGCGGTGTACGACCGCCTCGGCGGAGCGCGCAAGCCCCTCGGCGACGTGAACTACTGGTGGGACCTCGACTGATCGCCGCCGCGTCCGGCCGCCCGAACGCGTGGCTCAGCCGGAGACCCAGGCGACGGCGTCGTCGTACTCGTCGACGTGGAAGCTCCGAGCCTCACCAGGCATCAGCCAACTCACCGCCGTGATGGCGCGACGCATCCAGGTGGCATCGGTGACGACGGCGATCCGGTCGTAGGCCGTGAACGTCCGCATGCCGAGCTTGGCGTCCTCCCACATGGCATCGGCCTCGTAGCCGGTGAACTCCTCCCCCAGCACGTACAGCAGCCGGATCTTGTCGTGCCTGGCGCGTGCAGCGTCGATCGCCGGCACGAGGACGTCCTCGTAGTCGTCGTCCTCCACCTCGCCACTGGCCCGGACCCCGACCACATGGTCGGGCAGGCCGTCGATCAACGTCAGCATGACCACGCCTCCTGTCGCTCGGGGCGCGCCGACCGTCGACACACCCAACCGGACGTCAGACCGTGAGCTCACCGATCGTCGCGGCCGGATCGCCCGAGGTGACCAACGTCTCGCCCACCAGGATCGCGTCGAATCCGGCAGCACGCAACGAGCGCGCGTCGGTGGCGTCCCGCACGCCCGACTCGGCGACCCGGACGACCGTGGCGGGGATCGACCGACCGACCCGCACGGCACGCGCGTGGTCGACCTGGAACGTGACGAGGTCGCGCTGGTTGACCCCGACGAGCGTCGCCCCGGCCGCCAACGCGATCTCGAGCTCGGCTTCGTCGTGGATCTCGACGAGCGCGTCGAGCCCGATGTCGGTGGCCAACGCGTGCATCTCGGCCAACTCGGCAGGGTCGAGGGCCGCTGCGATCAACAGCACGCAGTCGGCACCCATCAGCCTGGCGTCCGCGACATCGTGCATCGAGACCGTGAAGTCCTTCCGGATGGTCGGCAGCGAGCAGGCAGCGCGGGCCGCCTGCAAGTCGTCGACCGAGCCCCCGAAGAACTCGGCGTCGGTGAGGACCGACATGCAGGTCGCGCCACCACGCTCGTAGGTGGCGGCCAGGTCGGCCGGGTCGAGATCGGCGAAGAGATCGCCCTTCGACGGCGACCGACGCTTGATCTCGCTGATCACGGCGAGCCGGTCGGCAGCGCGCAGCGCATCGGCGAAGCCACGAGTCGGCGGCATCGAACGCGCGGAGGCGACGAGTTCGTCGAGCGACCGCGTGTCGGCCGCGGCGACCTCACGGTGCCGGGCGAGGATGTTGTCGAGATAGGTCGTCGTCATCGAGCATCTTCCATGGTGTGCCTGACCCCGATCGGACGGTCAGAAGCCGAGCTTGGCGGACACGGTGGCGACGAGGTCGTCGATCGGGACGCGGACCTGCTCCATCGTGTCCCGGTCGCGGACGGTGACGGCCTGGTCGTCGAGGCTGTCGAAGTCGACGGTGACCGCGAGCGGGGTGCCGATCTCGTCCTGGCGGCGGTAGCGCTTGCCGATCGACTGCGTCTCGTCGTACTCGACCATGTACCGGTCGCTCAGGAGCGAGCGGACCTCGTGCGCGAGCGGCGTCAGCGTGTCCTTCTTCGACAACGGCAGGACGGCGACCTGGTACGGGGCGAGCCGCGGGTGCAGACGCAGCACGGTGCGGATGTCGCTCTTGTCGCCGTCGCCGACCTCTTCCTCGTCGTAGGCGGCCAGCAGGAACGCCGCCATGGTGCGCGTGGCGCCGGCCGCCGGCTCGATCACGTACGGCACGTACCGCTCGTTGTTCTGCTGGTCGAAGTAGTCGAGGCGTTCACCCGAGTGTTCGCTGTGCTGCTTGAGGTCGTAGTCGGTGCGCTGAGCGATGCCCTCGAGCTCGTCCCAGCCCCACGGGAACATGAACTCGACGTCCGAGGTACCCGCCGAGTAGTGCGACAGCTCGTCATCGTCGTGGGCGCGGATGCGCAGCATGTCGGCAGGGATGCCGTGGCGCACGTACCAGTCGAGCCGCTCGTTGCACCAGAACTCGTACCACTGCGCGCTCTCGGCCGGCGGCACGAAGAACTCGAGCTCCATCTGCTCGAACTCGCGCGTGCGGAAGATCCAGTTCTGCGGCGTGATCTCGTTGCGGAAGCTCTTGCCGACCTGGGCGATGCCGAACGGCGGCTTCTTGCGGGTGGTCTGGAGCACCTGCCCGAAGTTCGTGAACATGCCCTGC
>JAUHYJ010000294.1 GCA_030425785.1 Acidimicrobiia bacterium
CCGGCCGCGGCGTTCGACGTGCCCGGAATCGTGCGGGTGACCATCCATCACGACCGGGCGAACGTGGCGAGCGGTCGGGTGCCGGCGCGGCTCGGCTTCGCGTGCGATGGCGAGTCGCCCGACGAGATCGTGGCGCCCGGCGAGTCGCTGCCGGCGAGCTGGCCCGTCGACGGCACGACCGGGTACGAGTTCATCCGTGACGTCGATCATCTGCTGCTCCCGGGTGCCGCCGAGCCCGTCGTGACGCGTCGCTGGGTGGCGGACGCGGCCGACGATCGCGCGTTCCACACGCTCGAGCACGAGGCGAAGCGCGAGGTGATCCGGGGCGGGCTCGCACCGGACGTGGAGCGTCTCGTCCGACTCGCCGGATCGATCCTCGACGACGACCACCGTCACGACGACGACCACGATGACGCGATCGCGATCGAGGTGCATCGGCTGATCACCGACCTCCCGCGCTACCGGACGTACCTGCCGGACGACCCCGAGGCTGCTGCCCTGATCGGACGGATCGGTGACGGTCCGGTGGCACGCGCGATCCTGTCGCCGTCGACGCCCGCCGAACACGAGCTCCGGACCCGCTGGCAGCAGCTGACCGGCCCCGTGATGGCCAAAGGCGCGGAGGACCGTGCGTTCTACCGATATCTGCGCCTGGCCTCGCTGTGCGAGGTCGGCGGTGACCCGGGTGCGTTCGGCCTCGACGCCGCGCGCTTCCACGCCGCGAATCGTGAGCGGGCCGAACGCTCGCCACGGGCGATGACGGCGGCATCGACCCACGACACGAAGCGGTCGAGCGACGTGCGCGCGTGGTCGACGGCGTTCGTCTGGATGCTCGCAGCGGGCGACGATCTGGCCGAGTGGTGGCGGGCGTCGGTCCGGGCGTCGTCGTCGGTCGCCGGCGTCGACCGCGTCGCCGCGACGCTCGCCGTCCAGACCGCGGTGACGACGCCGGGGCTCGACGTCGAACGCCTGCACGCCTATCTGGTGAAGGCACTGCGTGAGGCGGCGATCCACACGACCTGGGAGCACCCCGACGCGGTGTACGAGGAACGGCTGGTCGCACTCGCCCGCTCGGCGCTCGGCGCCGCCGCAACGATCGCCGACGACCTCGCCCCGCTCGGGCGGGCGATGTCGCTCGTGGCGACGACGCTGCAGCTCACGTGTCCGGGCGTGCCCGACGTGTACCAGGGTGCGGAGGGGTTCACCCATCGACTGGTCGACCCGGACAATCGTGTGCCGCCCGCCTGGTCCGCGCTGTCCGAGGCGGTGTCCGACTCGCGCTCGGTCGCCGAGCTCTGGGCGGCCGGAGACGACGCGGTCAAGCCGGTGCTCGTGCGGACGTTGCTGTGGCTGCGCCGCCGTCGCCCGGACGCCTTCCCCGGCGGTGCGTACGAACCGATCGAGGTCGACGACGACGTCACCGTCGCGTACCGGCGCGGCGACGAGGTGGTCGTGGCGGTGCGCCGGGACGGCGCACCGGTCGGCCCGATCGCCCTGCCGCCGGGTGAGTGGAGTGACGCGCTCGGCGGCGACGACCGCCCCGGTCTGCCGGTGGCCGTGTTCGAGCGGTCGACGAACTAGTCGGACACGACGAGCGCAGCCGTCCATCCGGCGAGCCGCACCTGGCCGTCGCCGGACGAGCTGGCCCCGTCACCGCCCCAGTCGGCGTCGTCGGAGGTGAATCGGAGCTCACCGTCCGCCGGGACGCCGACGGTGTCGCCGCCGAGGTTGACGAGCACGGTCGCCGTCGCGCCGCCCGACCGGCGCACGATCCGCATGACGTCGCCGACGGTGTCGACGGACTGGTCGGCCGCCGGGTCGGTGATCACTGCGACCTCCCGTCGCAGTGACAGGAGGCGGGTGTACATGGCCTCGAGCCGCGCCGCGCGTTCGTCGCGCTCGACCATCGACGGGTCGAGGATCGCCGACGTGAACGTGGCCGGGTCGCCGGGCTCGGGCACCTCGACCGACCAGTCGGCGCCCGCGAACTCGGCTCGGCGGCCCTCGTTGGTGCCGCGCAGGACCTCGGGGTCGGTGTGGTCGACGAAGAACGGGAACGGCGCCCGCTCGCCGTATTCCTCGCCCTGGAAGAGCATCGGGGTGTAGGGCGACAGCAGCACCGCCGCCGGCATGAGTCGGCGCCGGGCCGGGGTGACCAGTGCGTCCGGGCGATCGCCGGCGGGCCGGTTGCCGACCTGGTCGTGGTTCTGGTCGTAGGCGACGAACCGGTTCGGCGCGGCGTCGACCGCGGCGCCGTGTCGTCGCCCGCGGGCGCGCGACACCTGGCCCCGGAACTTCCACCGGTGTTCGACGGTGTCGGCGAGCTCGGCGGCCGTGCCCGCGTAGTCGACGTAGTACGAGTGGCGATCGCCGGTGGTGGCGACCCGCAGCGAGTGGTGGACGTCATCGCACCACACGGCGTCGAACCCGTCGCCGAAGCGTTCGGCCGGCGCCAGGCGGCGCGGGTCGTTGTCGGCCGACTCGGCGATCAGGACGATGTCGCGGCCGGCGTCGACCGCTGCGGCCCGCGCCGCCGAGGTGATCTCGGCCCAGAAGGGACGTGCCGTCGTGTCGACGATGGCGTGGATCGCGTCGAAGCGGAACCCGTCGAGGTGGAAGTCGCGGACCCAGCGGACGACGTTGGTGACGAAGTAGTCGCGCACCGCGTCGCTGCCCGACTCCATGACGTTGAGGGCGGCGCCCCATGGCGTCGAGACGGCATCGGTGAAGTACGGCCCGTACCGGCCGAGCACGTTGCCCTCCGGGCCCATGTGGTTGTAGACGACGTCGAGCGCCACGGCCAGCCCGTGGGCGTGCGCGGCGTCGACGAACGCTGCGAGTCCGTCCGGGCCGCCGTACGACTGCTGGACGGCGAACGGGAACACGCCGTCGTAGCCCCAGTTGCGGGCACCGGGAAAGGCGTTGACGGGCATCAGTTCGATCGTGGTGACGCCGAGGGCTGTGAGTCGTTCGAGTTGGCCGATCGCCGATGCGAACGTACCGCCGGGCGTGAACGTGCCGACATGGAGCTCGTAGAGCACGGTGTCGTCGAGTCCGTGGCCGCGCCAGGCGTCGTCGGTCCAGACGAAGGTGGTCGGGTCGACGACGGCCGACCGCCCGTGCACGCCCTCGGGCTGCCACCCCGACGCCGGGTCGGGCAGCGGGTCGCCGCCATCGAGCGAGAACGCGTAGCGGTCGCCGTGCCCGACGCCGTCGACGTCGACCGACCAGTACCCACCACCGGCGGACGTGAGCTCGTGCGATGCGCCGTCGAGCACGACCTCGACCCGCTCGGCGTCGGGCGCCCAGACGCGGAAGCGTGTTCGTCCGCCGTCGACGGTTGCGCCCGCGGGTGTGACCTCGATCGGCTCGACCATCCCGCCAGTCTGTCAGCGAACGTGGCGGGTCGGCGGCGGTGTCGTGATGCGATCGCACGACAACCGCCCGCCTCGGTGCCGGATCAGGCAGAATCGAATGCCTATGACGAAGACGATCGAACGTGTGGGAGTGGTCGGGTGCGGCCTGATGGGGTCGGGCATCGCCGAGGTCTGCGCCCGCGCCGGGCTCGACGTGATGGTCCGCGAGGTGAACGAGGCGGCGGCCGAGGCCGGACGCGCCCGGCTCGTGAAGTCGCTCGACCGCGGCCTCAGCGCCGGCAAGATGACCGAGGAGCAGCGAGACGCGGCGGTGGCCAAGCTGTCGTTCACGACCGACATCGGCGAGCTCGCCGATCGCGACCTCGTCGTCGAGGCCGTGGTCGAGGACGAGGTGATGAAGGTCGACATCTTCCAGCAGCTCGACCGGGTGGTCACCTCCGACGACGCGATCCTCGCCAGCAACACGAGCTCGATCCCCATCATGAAGCTCGGCACCGCCACCCAGCGGCCCGAGCAGGTGATCGGCATCCACTTCTTCAATCCGGTGCCGGTGTTGGCGCTCGTCGAGCTGGTCACCAGCCTCATGACGAGCACAGAGACGACGACGCGATCCGACTCGTTCGCGACCGACGTGCTCCACAAGCGCGTGATCCGCAGCCAGGACCGTGCCGGCTTCATCGTGAACGCCCTGCTGATCCCGTACCTGCTGTCGGCGATCCGGATGATGGAGTCCGGGTTCGCCTCGAAGGAGGACATCGACACCGGCATGATCGAGGGCTGCAGCCACCCGATGGGGCCGCTCAAGCTCACCGACCTGATCGGCCTCGACACCACCCTCGCGGTCGCGGAGAGCCTCTACGAGGAGTTCAAGGAACCGCTCTACGCGCCGCCACCACTGCTGTCGCGCATGGTCGACGCCGGCCTGCTCGGCCGCAAGGCCGGCCGCGGCTTCTACGACTACCAGCGATGACGCGCCACACGATCTGACCGATGGCCGACCGCGTCGAACGACTCACGAACCTCCTGGCGTTGCTGCTCGAGACGCGCGAACCGCTGTCGCTCGTCGCGATCGCGGGTGCGCTCGACGGGCAGTACCCCGACAAGCAGGGTGCTCGGCGGGCCGCGTTCGAGCGCGACAAGGCCGCGCTGCGTGAGATCGGCGTGCCGATCGAGCAGGAGATCGTGCCGGGCGGCGAGTACGCCGGCCAGACCCGCTACTGGATCGACCGCAAGCGCTACGAGCTCCATGGCCTCGACCTCGACGAGGACGAGACGCGGGCGCTGCAGGTCGCGATGGCCGCCACCCGCCCCGGTTCGACCTCGGGGCAGGAGGCGCTCTGGAAGCTCGGTGGGGGCTCGGTCGACCACGGCTCGGCGGTGACCGCGGTCGTTCCCGACCTGCCGGCCCTGCCGGTGTTGCGCGACGCGGTCGTCGGCGGCCGCTCGGTCACGTTCCGATACCGCGACGTCGAGCGCCGCGTCGACCCGTGGGGTGTGCTGCTGCAGACCGGGTTCTGGTACCTGGTCGGCCACGACCACGAGCGTGACGCGCGGCGCACGTTCCGCATCGACCGCATCGACGGGAGGGTCGCGCTCGGCGACGAGGTCACCGCCCCGCGCCCGGACGACTTCGACCCGGCGACGGCCGTGCCCGGCGACCCGAAGCTGATCGGGGTGACCGGCGACGTCTCGCACGCCCAGGTCCGGATCGCACCCCAGCGTGCGGGCGGTGTCGTGCGCGAACTGGGTGATGATCGCGTCGTCGCCCGCGGCGACGACGGGTCGGTCGTCGTCGAGGTGCCGTGTGCCAACCTGCCGGCGTTCCGCTCGTGGGTGCTGGGCTTCCTCGACGACGCCGAGGTGCTCGGCCCCGCCGAGGTCCGCGCCGACCTCGTCGGCTGGCTCGAGGGGATCGCATGAGCGGTCGTCGTGGCCCCCGCAGCGCCGGCGATGCAGCCGCCCGACGCATCGGTGATGCCGCAGATTCCGTTGATGGACGGCCCGGCTGGCGGCGCGGCGATCCCGTCTCCCTCCGACGCCGGCAACATGGATGCCGACAACACGGACGCCGGCGAC
>JAUHYJ010000295.1 GCA_030425785.1 Acidimicrobiia bacterium
CACGTCTTCGGTCACGACCGTCGACCACAGCGATCGGATGAGCGCCGACTGCTGGCTCGTCGCCTGAGCGATGCGCTGATTCGTCTCACCCATCACATCCCGGTTGCCCGAGCTCTCGGCCTCGATCATCCCGATCGCCTGGGCCCCGGCGAACACCAGACCGCCGGCCGCCGCGCCGGCACCCGCGCCGACACCGGCCCCGATCAGCGTGCCTCCGCCGGGCTCGACAGCGGTGCCGATCAGCGCGCCGCCGATCCCGCCGACCAGCGCCCCCGCAGCAACGAACGCGCCACCGGTGACGAGGGTGTTCGCCTGGACGGCCGTCTTGCCGTGTTGGTGTTCGAGCGCGACGGCGGCGGCGACCTCCTGCAGCGCGAACGTGTGGTCCTGGTCCGAGATCAGTCGTTCGGTCGCGTCGGTCGCCTCCTGCCGCTTCCCCTGCTGTCGGCGGCGGAGGTCGATCATCGCGACCGACCGTGACTCGCCGGGTGCCAGCGACAGGCTGTACACGATCTCGCCGAGCGCAGTGCCGGCGCTGATCCAGCGCTGCCGATGTCCCGCGAGGTAGCCGAGATGGAGGACTGGACAGGGATTGTCGATGAACACCCCGCCGAGCGGATCGAACCGTTTGCCGAGATGTGGCGCTCCGGCGCACGAGGTGTCGTAGCCGATGCCGATGCCGCGCACGTCGCGTTCGCGGACGAACGTCGAATAGCGGAACTGGTGCGCCGTCGCACCGACCAGTGCAGGCAGGAGCTCGGGCGGCGCTGACGGCCGCTCGTGGAAGCCGTCGCCCAGCGGTGGCTGCGACGGCCGGCCCGGCTTGGACGCCGTGGGCCGCCCCGGTCGCGGTTGGCGGTCGGCGAGCGCCGCGGCCGTAGCGGGCGCGCCTCCGGCGATGAGGGGCACGTCAATCGGCGGGTCGTCGAGATTGCTCATGCTGCAACCTCAGCGGACGCTGCTTACGAAGCGCTAACGAGGTCGTGTTCGAGCCGTTGCGCCAACCGCCCGCTCCGGGCGATGAACACGGGGGCCTCCATCGCCTCGTGCGCTCGCACTGCGTGCCGCGCCGCATCGGCGGCCGCGACCGATCGCCCGGCGAGCGACTCGAGCTTCGCCGCCGACTCGTACAGGCACCCGACGTACATGCCGCCACCGCCGTAGGCGTTGAGCACCGCGTGATGTTCGGCGATCGGCCCGACGAGCGCGGCGAGCTCGGCCGCGTGCTCGTCCCAGCCGGTGGCCCAACAGGTCTCGGCGACGAACCACAGATTGTTGGCCGTGGACATGTCGGCGCTCGGGACGACCAGGGAGTCGCGACGTGACCTGAGCAACTCGATCGCGCCGGTGGGGTCGCCGTCGTGGACACGGGCGAGTGCGACGATCCCGACGTATGCCGTCGGGTGCAGCCCGACCAGTGGCTCGAGTTGGGCGCGACGCGAGGCGAGGCCGCCGCCCAGGAGCGCGAGCATCGTCGACTGCGCCGCAGCGGTCATCGCCACCGCGAAGCCCTGGTCGGCGAATCGTTGCGCGATCTCACGTGATCGTGCTCGGGCTGTGTCGAGGTCGCCGCGGAGCACGTCGGCGATCGGCTCCCATGAGTGCAACCGCCAGGCGAGTCCCGGTGACTGGGCGAGGCGTGTCACGGCGAGCTCCTGAGCGTGCCGACGCAAGCGGTCGAATGCATGTCGATCGCCGCACTCCAGGCTGGTGGCGAGCTCGGACGTCAGCGAGACCACCACGGTGTCGGTCGCCGATGGTCCGGCGCGCCGCGCCCACCGCGCGGCGTCCTCGCACGCAGCACGGCGCCACTGTCGGGTCTGGGGTGCCCAGGTCGCGCCGATCTTGCCGGTGAGCGCGAGGCCGATCGTGCGGGCATCTCCGACTCGACGGGCCAGGTCGAGGGCTTCGTCGCTCACCTGCGCCCGATCGGCGAGATCGGCCACGAGATGGAGGGAGTTGGCGGCGTCCGTCAGCAACTGCACCCGGGTCTCGCTCACGGATCCGACCGACGACTCGAGCGCATCGTCGAGGAGCCGCCGTCGTCCGGGGTCGTCAGCGAGCGCCTGTGGCGGGAGGAGTTCGAGTGCTCGCCGAACCGCTTCGGCGAACAGCACGCCGCTAAGCGGGCGAGCGCGTTCGATCGCACTCTCGAGCTCGTGGCGTGCCTCGACGAGGTCGCCGGCACGTGTGAGTGCGGTCCCGAGTCGGATCTGGAGATCGACACACTCGGCCGCCGGTCGGCCGCAGTCGACGGCCAGGTCCAGCGCCTGGCGAAGGAAGGTGGCCGCCTCACGCCATGCCACCGACCGGGCGGCCGCAGCCCCGGCGGCCGCCAACGAGAGCACGGCACGTCCCTCGTCTCCGACCGGCAAGGCCTGGACTGCGTGGTACGCGAGCTGTGCGACCGAGTGCTCTCCGGGGAGGCGTGCGCCGTCGCGTTCTCGCTCCAGGAGGCGGGCTGCGACATCGTGGACCGAGCAGCGCTCACTCCCGGCACACGTCGCCGCAAGCGTCTCTCGCACGTGGTCGTCGCGGAACGAAGGGCCGACCGGCGTCCGGTCGAGCAGCCCGAGGTCGACGGCTGCGGCAAGGCCGTCGGCGACGACCTCGGGGGTGACGTCGTCGGTGCACTCCAGCACGGCGCGCAGCAAGGAGACGTTGACGACGGGGCCGAGGACAGCGGCGACGACGATCACGCGGTGAAGCGGGGCATCCAGGTCACCGAGTGCTGCCACTCCGCGAGCCGGTCGGGCGGCGACGACACCACCCGAGGGTCGCGCCGCGTTGTCCGTCGTGTCGCACACGTCGAGCGTGAACCCTACGTCGAGCGCCCGCCGGCAGACCTCTGCTGCGTCATGTGGGCGGCCGGCGACGGCGTGGGCGGTTGCCAGCTGCCGGTACGCCTCGGCGCGCAACGGGCAGTCGATGAGGCGGGCCTCGAGGTCGGCGACCAAGGTCGGTGTGATGCGACCTTCGGCAACCGCATCCCCGAATCGCCGGTCGCGGGCTTGCTCGAACAGCTCCCCGAGGCGTGTCTGCTCGGGCAGGTAGGTGACCGAGCCGTCGAGGTCCTGGAACGGTCGTTGCCATCGCGCGATGAGATCGTCCACGGAGTCCGTTCGCCCTTCCGACTCGAGCGCGGCGACCAGGCGATCGGCAACGACGTAGGCGTCGACCACGAGATGCTCGCTACGCAGCGAGTAGCCGACGGCATCGGTTCGAACAGCCTGGTCGACCGGCACGCCGAAGTGCTCGCGCAGGAGCTTGCGCAGCGCAGAGACGTGCACGTGGAGCGCCGTCTTCGCGGTCGCCGGTGGGCGGCCGTCCCAGACGGTGTCGAGTAGCTCGTCGATGGCAACGGTCGAGTCGACGTGATAGGCGAGGCAGGCCAGGAGGCGTCGTCGCTGCGGGCTCGTGATCGGGAGGATTGCTCCGTCCGGGTCGATCAGCGCGGTTGCGCCGAACACCGACACGCCGGGACCGGGCGTCAGGGCGGTTCGCGGCGCACCCACGGCGTCCATCTTTCCATGACACCCCGGGTCGCGTCGGCGAAAATTGTCTGGGTCCTGGCCGTGTCCGGGCTGGTCTGACCATGGCCGCAACAGCGCCGTGCGTGGCGCGATGCGGTTCGTCCTGCGTGACGGATCGGTCGCACACCGCACCGGCGGCTGCGACATCGAGCTCTTCCTCGACCAGCTGGGACTGAGGCGGCGGCGGGTCGGCCGGTGGCGCCTGTCCTCCGGCATCAGTAGCCTGCTCGCGACCGCATCGGCGGTCATTCCCTCGCCACGAGAAAGCACCGATAACCGTGTCCAGCCACGACGAACTCGTCGCCAAGGCCAAGGCCATCACCGAACGCGAGATGGCCGTCTACGCGGAGCGCACCCGCAAGTCGCAAGCGGCGACCGAGCGCGCCCGCAAGGTGATGCCGGCAGGCGTCCCGTCGAGCTTCCAGGCCTACGACCCGTGGCCGGTCGTCGTGAAGCACGCCGCCGGGGCGAAGATGGTCGACGTCGACGACAACGAGTACTACGACTACGACATGGGGTTCGGCGCCCTGTTCGCCGGTCACATGAACCCGGCCGTCTCCGCCGCCGTGCGCGCCCAGCTCGACGACGGCACGTTGTACGTCACCCCGTGCGAGCTCAACGGCGAGGTCGGCGAGCTCTTGGCCGATCGCTACGGCTTCCCGATGTGGCGGCCCACGAACTCGGGCACCGAGGCGACCCACGACGCGATCCGCCTCGCCCGCGGCGTCACCGGCCGCGAGAAGATCGTCAAGGTCGAGGGCGGCTACCACGGCCACCACGACGAGGTCATGGTGTCGAACAAGCCGCCGCTCGACCTCGCCGGGCCGGCAGATGCCCCCCACTCGGTGCCGCAGTCGGCGGGCATCACGAAGAGCACCCTCGACGACGTCATCGTCGTGCCCTTCAACGACGCCGAAGCGCTCGACCGGGCGTTGCAGAGCGGCGACGTGGCGTGCTTCATCGTCGAGCCCGTCATGGAGAACATCGGGATCTGCCTGCCCGATGACGGCTACCTCCAAGCGGTCCGCGAGATCTGCGACAAGCACGGCACCCTCCTGATCTTCGACGAGGTCAAGACCGGCATCACCGCCGGCTACGGCGGCGCGACGAATCAGCTCGGCGTGCGTCCCGACCTCGTCACGCTGGCGAAGTCGATCGGCGGCGGCTTCCCGGTCGGCGCGTTCGGCGGCAAGGCCGAGTACATGGACCTCATCACGACCGGCAAGGTCCTGCACCTCGGGACCTACAACGGCAACCCGCTCGTCATGGCGGCCGTCAAGGCGACGTTGACCGAGGCCTGCACGCGCCCGATCGTCGAGGAGACGGTCGCTCGCAACCACCGGCTCGTCCAGGCGTGCCAGGCGATCATCGACCGCGCCGGCCTGCCGGCCCACACGGTCGAGTTCGGGGCCAAGGGCTGCATCACCTGGTCGCCGAACCGGGTGCGCAACTACCGCGACTACAAGGCGACCGACTTCGACCTCGCGTTCGCCCAGTGGATCCACGGCATCAACCGCGGCGTGCTGTTGCCGCCGGGTCTCGACGAGCAGTGGCTGGTCTCGGTCATGCACGCCGACGCCGACGCGATGTACTACGCCATCGTCTTCCAGGAGTTCGTCGACGAGCTCGTCGCCTGACGTCACGGGTAGTGCCTGGCACTACCCGTGACGCATCGGAGGGTCCGGCCGTGAGGACGACCGACGATCCGCCGAACGGACGATGACGCCGGACGACCGAGCAGGCATGATGCACTCGTGGACGTGACGCCCCCCGACCCCGCGCCCCACTCGGCGCCCGCGCCCGTGATCGTCACGTCCGGGCTCACGATGCAGTTCGGGTCGAACCGCGCCCTCGACGCGCTCGACGTCGAGGTCCACCG
>JAUHYJ010000296.1 GCA_030425785.1 Acidimicrobiia bacterium
CTGCAGCGCCAGTGCCTTCGGGATCATCTCCCCGAGCACCACGTGGAGGTACGTGATGCCGCTGAGCGCCACCACGAAGCCGACGGCGTGGGCGACGTCGTGCGACAACCCGAGATCCTCGAACGGCCCGTACAGCCACGATGCGACGGCCGGCTCGCCGTACATACCGAGGCCGATGCTGGCGAGGGTGATCCCGAGCTGCGCGACCGCGATGTACGCGTCCTTGCCGGCGGTGCGGTCGAACAGATCGAGGAGCCATCTGGCAGCGCGGCTGCCCTCGTCGGCGTGCGACTTCAGTCGGCTCGGACGGGCCCCGACCAGTGCGAATTCGGCGGCGACGAAGATGCCGTTGACGATGACGAGCACCGCGACCACGACGATCGGCAGGACGACGCTCGTCATCATGCCGGTGACTCCTCGTCCTGGGGCAGATGGAAGCTGACCTGGGACACGGCCCGGCCGTCGAGCTCGTCGACCCTGATCTCGGGGTATCCGGCGCCGGCCGGGATGACGTCGCCGACGCGGGGAGTTCGGCCGATGTGGTGCCACGCGAGCCCACCGATGGTGTCGACCTCGGGCAGTTCGAAGTCGAGATCGAAGCGGTCCTCGAGGACGACGAGCAGCACGTCGCCGCGCACGACCACGTGCGGCCCGTCGACGACGATCGGGTCGACCTCGTCGTCGAACTCGTCCCGGACCTCGCCGAAGACCTCCTCGATGGCGTCCTCGAGCGTGACCATGCCGGCGACGTCGCCGTACTCGTTGACGACGAGCGCACAGTGGGCGACGGCGTCGCGGAGCGCCCGCCAGAGCGCCGGCACGGTCGCGACCTCCGGGACCTCGACGGTACCGCGGGCGAGCTCCCCGACGGTCGTGTGTTCGCCGCGCTGCACCTGGTCGAACAGGTCGCGGAGCTCGACGATGCCGTCGATGACGCCGCCGTCGTGCACGACCGGGAAGCGCGTGAACGGGCCTTCCGCGAGCTCGGCGAGGGCGTCCGCAGCCGACGTGTCGGCGGCGACGGTGACGAGCCGGACCCGTGGCGTCATGACCTCGCGCGCCAGGCGGTCGTCGACGTTCAGGATGCCGGCGAGCATCTCGCGCTCGGTGGCGTCGATCAGGCCGCCCTCGGCGCTGGCGCGGTACAACCCGGCGAGCTCCTCGGGGGAGTGGACGTGGGCGTGGCCGTGCTCGACGTCGAGCTTCCACCACTTCATCAGCCGGATCGCCGAGCCGTTGAAGATCGCCACGAGGGGCGTGAACAACCACTGGCCGACCCGCATCGGTGGCATGGTCGCGATGGCGAGCCGTTCCGGGTACCGCAGCGCCGCCGTCTTCGGCAGCAACTCGCCGAGCACCACCTGCAGGCCGGTGATCGCGATCAGCACGATCACCACCGCCGCCGTGCGTCCGCCGATGCTGCCGAGGCGGGGCTCGAGCAGCGGGGTGAGCTGGGCCTGTCCGTACGCACCGGCGACGAGACTGCTGATCGTGATGCCGATCTGGCAGGCGGCGACGTAGTTGTCGAGCCGTTTCGGGTCGCGCATGATCGCGAGCAGGTGGGCGGCGGACCGGTTGCCGCCGTCGGCGGTCTGCTGCACCCGCGACCGGCGGGACCCGACGGTCGCGAACTCGGCCGCGACGAACAGCGCATTGAAGGCCACCATCACCAGCACGATGAGGACCGTGATGACCGTGCTCATGTGTGTCGGCGCGAACGGTTCGGTGACGGCGGCACCCCACGACCGTACCCGCCGGCACGGGGCCCCACGCATGTTGCGGCTCCGCGGGTCGAGTCGGCCGCGGTGGACGCATCCGTTCGCGTCGCCGGCCGCTGGCACCCACCAGGAGGTCCGGCGCCGACCAACCGGCGACACCGACTGCCTCGGGTGTGCGAACTCAGCAGCGCGCGATTCCAGCTCCTCGCCACATCCGTGCCGGAGGGGGCTGTACCTACTCGCCGACTCGACGCCTCGGCACGGGCTGGGGCTGGCCAAGGCCACCGTGCCGCGTCGGTGTGGCCCGGGCCACGTCCTGGCGGTCGGCGAGCGACGCATCGATATATCAAGTGACTTGACACTCATTCGGCCACGCGATAGGCCCGTTGCCGTGTCGGCTGGGGGTCGGCACCGACCATGACGTGACATGACTTGAGGGGGTCATCATGAGAATCCGCACACTCGGGGCCGCGGGTGCCGCACTCGCACTCGGCTGTTCCACCCTGCTTCCCACATCGGTGTCGGCGCGCCCCGGCGGCGGCGCCGGCGCGACCGGGCCGTTCGACGTCGCCGTCGTGTCGTCACGTGCCGACACCGTCTCGGGCGGCGACGCGTTGATCGAGGTCACGGCGCCCGGCAACTCGGGCAAGAACGTCCGAGTGCTCGTCAACGGCGACGACGTCACCTCAGCGTTCGCGCCCGGACCGGACGGCACCCTGCTCGGCCTGGTCGACGGACTCGACGAGGGCGACAACGAGATCGCCATCACCGTCGGCCCGGCCCGCCGGAGCAACCCACGGGCGAAGGCGAACGCGCCGGTCAAGGCGTCGATCGAGGTCGTGAACCATCCGGCCGTCGGCCCCGTGTTCTCCGGACCGCACATCACCATGTACTGCACCGCGAGCGGCGCACCCTGGAACCTCGGCGCGACCGACGACGACTGTCACGTCGCGGCGCCGACGGTGTCGTACCAGTACCGCACGACCGCGGGGTCGTTCGCACCGCTCGCCGACCCGGACGGTCCGATGCCGGACGACGTGGCGTTCACCACGACGACGACGGGCGACGAGGTGCCGTACATCGTCCGGATCGAACGCGGCACGATCAACCGCGCCGTGTACGAGACGGCGATCCTGCACGACCCGGCCAACGATGTCCCCTCACCGTGGAACGACACGGCAGCGTGGAACGACCGGCTCGTGTACACCTTCGGAGGCGCGTGCGGCATCGGGCACCACCAGGGATCGAACACCGGCGGCGTGTTGAACGACACCCTGCTCCGCCAGGGCTACGCCGTCGCCAGCGCGACGTTCAACGTGTTCGCCCAGAACTGCAACGACGTGACGTCGGCCGAGACCGCGATGATGGTGAAGGAACACTTCATCGAGACCTACGGTGCGCCCGACTTCACGATGGGTTGGGGCGGTTCGGCCGGCACGATGCAGCAGCTGTTGATCTCGAACGCCTACCCGGGCATCCTCGACGGCGTCGTCGGCAACATCGGCTACCCCGACGAGCGCTCGACGACGGTCACCGGCCACGAGTGTCGGTTCATCGGCAACGCGATGGGCTCGCTCGCCGGCACCGCGCTCGAGTTCAGCACGGCGCAGCAGCTCGCCGTCAACGGGTTCGCCCCGGGCTCCGGCTTCTTCTCGAGTGCGTGCGTGGGCTACCAGTTCTTCGACAACGTCGACTGGCCGGCCGTCTGCCCCAACCAGATCCCCGCGGCGGATCGCTACCACCCGGTGGACAATCCCGACGGCATCCGCTGTGCGATCGCCGACTTCGTCTCGAACGTCTACGGCACGTATCCCGACACCGGCTTCGGGCGGCCATTCGTCCCCGACAACGTCGGCGTCCAGTACGGTCTCAACGCAGTGAACGATGGTGTGATCTCCGTCGACCAGTTCCTCGAGCTCAACCGACGCGCCGGGGGCATCGACATCGAGGGCAACCCGACGGCCGAACGCGCCGAGGCCGACCTGGTGGCCCTCGAGCGCGCGTACGCGACCGGACGGATCAACCAGTTCGACGGCGGACTCGCGTGGACGCCGATCATCGAGACCCGCCAGTACAACGACTTCGGCGGCGACTTCCACGACAAGCAGCGCTCGTACTCGATGCGGGCCCGCATCCTGCAGGCGAACGGTGACTCGTTCAACCACGTCAGCTGGACCGGCGCCGGGACGTTCAGCTCCGTGATGCAGGAGCGTGCGCTCGCCGACATGGATGCGTGGCTCACGGCGCGGGTTGCGCTCGCCGAGGCGCAGCCCGGCCTGGACGACGTCGAGCTGACGCGGATGTCGAAGCCCGACATCGCCGACGGGTGCATCGATCCGGGCGACGGCACGTGGGTGTACGAACCGCTCACGCTCGATCCGACTGCGACGTGCAACACCTTCTACCCGTACCACGAGAACCCGCGCATCGCGGCCGGCGGTCCGCAGGCGAACGACATCGTCAAGTGCCGGCTGACCGCCCCTGATCGTGACTCGTACGACGTGTCGTTCACCGACGGACAGTGGGAGCAGTTGCTCGACGTCTTCGACCGGGGTGTGTGCGACTGGGCCCAGCCCGGCGTCGGCCAAGTGCCACTCGAGGACGTGTGGATCCGGTTCTAGATCCCGACCATCCGCGTACGACCTACCTGATCGGGCGGCTCGACCGGATGATTCGCCGCGCCCTGGAGGAGCGGCTCCGGCCGCACGGCGTGACGTTGTTGGGCTACACCGCCCTCACCGTGCTCGCCGTGCGGCCGGGCCTCTCCAACGCGCAGCTCGCGCGGCGCTCCTTCATGACGCCGCAAGGGATGAACCAGGCGATCATCGGGTTGGTCGATCGCGGATTGGTCTGCCGCTCACCGGACGAGACCAACCGACGTCGGCAACGGATCGAGCTCACGCCGACCGGCCAGCGCGTCGTCGCCGAGTGCACGGCCGCCGTCGAACAGTACGAGCAGGCGCTGTTGTCGATCCTCGGCGACGATGCCCGTCAGCAGCTCAACTTCCTGCTGCGGACGGTCGTCGACGCGAACCGCCAACGGCCGTCCGCGACGCCGATGGCGCCGACGGCCGGCTGACCACGCGCGCCCGCCGAGCACGTGGATCGGCCGCGCTCCTCACCTTCGTCGCGCCCGGGTCGCAGAACGCCCGCCGACCGGTCGAAATATCAAGTGACTTGATATTTCGACCGGTTGTTCGTAGCGTGTCGTGCACCATGGAGGGGGGAACGTGACGGGTCTGGTCTCGGCCACGGACGCGGTCGATACCGACGAGATCGACGGGTCGGCGACGGACGGCGACCGGTCGGCCACTCGGCGGTGGATCGTCCGTGCGGCGATCGTCGTCGCGCTCGTGATCGTCTTCGGGCCGATGGCGGCAGATGCCGGCGCGGGGGTCTGGAGCGGCTCCGTCGCCCTCGGACTCGCCTATGCGCTGACGGCGATCGGCGTGTACATCACCTTCCGCATCCTCGACTTCCCGGACCTCACCGTCGACGCCAGCTTTCCGGCCGGCGCCGCGATCGCCGCCGTGCTCATCACCGATGCCGTGTCGGCCTGGTGGTCGATCCCGGGAGCATTTCTCCTCGGCGCCGGCTTCGGCGTCATCACCGGTGTGGCCCACATCGCCCTCCGGATCAACTCGTTGCTGGCGTCGATCCTGACCGTCACGGCGGCGTTCA
>JAUHYJ010000297.1 GCA_030425785.1 Acidimicrobiia bacterium
ATGAACCAGGTACGGCGACCGGAGCCCGATGTCACGGTGGTGACCGGCGCGGGTGGGTGGCTCGGCACGGCGCTCGTTCGGGCACTCACGACCGGCGAGCACCGCCGGGCGGGGACGATCCGCGCCCTCGTCCACGACGCCGCCGACGCCGACCGGGTGCGCGGCGCCGGCGCCGAACCCGTGGTCGGCGACGTGACGGAGCCGGCGACGCTCGGCCCGCTGGTCGACGGCGTGTCCGGGACGATCGACGTCGTCCATGCCGCCGGTGTGATCCACCCACGGCGCACGAGCGACTTCGAGCGGGTCAACGTCGACGGCACCCGAGCCGTGCTCGACCTGGCCCGTCACGCCGGTGTGCGGCGCTTCGTGCACGTGTCGTCGAACAGCCCGTTCGGCACCAACCCGCTGCCGACCGACCGCTTCCGGGCCAACGAGCCCTACGACCCGTACTACGGCTACGGCGCCTCGAAGATGCGTGCCGAGCTCGCGGTCCTCGACGCGGCCGACGCCGGACTCGACGCGGTGATCGTCCGGCCCCCGTGGTTCTACGGCCCACACCAGCCACCTCGCCAGACCACCTTCTTCCGGATGGTCCGTCGCGGCCGATTTCCCGTCATCGGACGTGGCGATCAGGTGCGCTCGATGGTGTACGTCGGCAACCTCGTCGACGGCGTCGTGCGGGCCGAACTCGTCGACACCCCAGCGGGACGTGGCTGGTGGATCGCCGACGCACGCCCGTACACCGTCACCGAGATCGTCGAGACGGTCGGCGAGGCGTTGCGAGCCGAGGGGTTCGAGGTCGCGCCGAACCGCGTGCGTCTCCCCACGGTCACCGGCCGCATCGCCGAGACCGCCGACGCCCTGATCCAACGCGCGGGTCACTACCAGCAGCAGCTCCACGTCCTCGGCGAGATGGACAAACACATCGCGTGCGACATCTCGGCAGCGCGCGACGAGTTGGGGTACGACCCCGCCGTCGCGTTGCTCGAGGGCATGCGGCGCAGCATTCGCTGGTGCGTCGATCAGGGATACGAGCTGTGAGCACGTGCCTCGTCACCGGCGGCAGCGGCTACTTCGGCAGCCTGCTGATCGCCCAGCTGGCCGCCGCCGGCCACCGCGTGCGCAACTTCGATCTGGCAGCGCCCGATCACGCCGACGCCGACGCCGAGTTCGTCCAGGGTGACATCCGCGACGCGGCGGCGGTCCGCGGCGCGGTGAGCGGCTGCGACGTCGTCTTCCACAACGTGGCGCAGTTGCCCCTGGCACACGAACACGAGCTGCTCCGGTCCGTCAACGTCGACGGCACGTCGGCATTGCTCGATGCGTGCGCCGACGCCGGCGTCGCCAAGGTGGTGCACACCTCGTCCAGCGCGGTGTTCGGGGTGCCCGACCGGAATCCCGTGCTGCCGAGCACCGTGCCCCGCCCGGCCGAACCGTACGGCCACGCGAAGCTCGCCGCCGAGTGGGTGTGCCTCGACGCCGTTCGACGCGGCCTCGACGTGTCGATCGTGCGACCGAGGACGATCATCGGTCACGGTCGTCTCGGCATCTTCGGGATCCTGTTCGACTGGATCGCCGACGGCGCCGACCCGGTCGTGCTCGGCGACGGCACCAACCGCTATCAGTTCGTCCACGCCGACGATCTCGCCAGAGCCTGCATCCTCGCCGGCGAGCGCGACGGCCCAGACGTGTTCAACATCGGCGCGGCCGAGTTCGGCACCATGGCCGAGACCGTCGACGCCGTGTGCCGTCACGCCGGCACCGGGTCGATCGTCCGCTCGGCGCCGGCCGCTCCGACGGCGGCACTGATGCGGCTCACCGCGCGTGCCGGACTCACGCCGTTCGCTCCCTACCACTGGCTGATGTACGCCCGGTCGATGTGGTTCGATCTCGAGCACGCCGTCGAGGGACTCGGCTGGTCACCGATGTGGTCGACGACCGACATGTTCGCCCAGAGCTACGACTGGTACGTTGCCCACCGCGAGACGGCGGCGGCCGGCGGGTCGCTCCACCGGAGGGCGACGCCGCAGGGCGCCCTCGCCGTCGCCAAGAGACTGACACGCTTCCTGCCTGCGGCGACCCTCCCATGAACGACGATGCCCTGCCCCTGAGGTCGAGCCAGCCTCGCTCGGACCAACCCGACTCGGACCAACCCGATTCGGGCCGCGCCGTCGAGCCCGTACCGCGGACGGGGTGGCCCGATCCGCGCCGCACCTCGTGGTGGTCGCTGTTCCTGTATGCGCTGCCGTTCTACGTGGTGTCCCGGTTGTGCGTCCTGGTGGGCGCCGCCGTCGTCGCAGCCGAGCTCCGGGTCGACAACAACCTGGCCGAGGAGCGAGGCCTGCCGTTCGGCGACCCCGACGGTGCCCGGGCGACCGCCGGCAGCGCCGTCCGGCCGATGATCGACGTGCTGACCTCGTGGGACGGCCTCTGGTACCTGGAGATCGTGCGCAGTGGGTATCCACGCTCGATCCCGCCCGACGTGACGTACCACGTCGACGAGGCGCGGGCGGCGTTCTTCCCGCTGTTCCCGTTGCTCGCACGGGCCGCCGATCGCGTCCTGCCGGGTGGTGACTCGTTCGCCGCGCTCACGCTCAACCTCGTGCTCGGCATGGTCGCCGTGGTGCTCATCGGCGTGCTCGCCCGGCGCATGTACGGCGAGTCGGTCGCGAAGACCTCGATGGTGCTCGCCGCCGTCTTCCCGGGCAGCTTCGTGCTGTCGTTCGCGTACAGCGAGGCGTTGATGATCGTCCTCGCGGCGGCGTGCCTGCTCATGCTGATCGACCACGAATGGACGGCCGCCGGCGTGTTCGCAGCGCTCGCGACGGCGACCCGACCGAACGGCCTCGCGCTCGTGGTCGCCTGTGGCGTCGCAGCCTTCTTCGCCATCCGGGAACGCCGTGACTGGAGCGCGCTCCGGTCGGTCGCCCTGGCTCCGGTCGGCTTCGTCGTGTTCCAGATCTGGTTGGGCCAGCACACCGGCGAGGCGGGCGTGTGGTTCCGCGTCCAACGCGAGGCGTGGGACGAGGGTGCGAGCTTCGGGCTGACCGCGATCCGGAACACCGCCGAGGCGCTGACGCAGCCGCTCACCTCCCCCACCGACACGATCACGGCGATCGCCGTCATCGCCACGGTCCTGCTGCTCTGGATGTCATGGCAGGCACGGCTGCCGTGGGTCGTCACGGCGTACTCCTGGACGGTCGTGGCGCTCATGCTCACCCCGGCCACGGTGACGGCGCGACCCCGGTTCCTCTTCACGGCGTTCCCGCTGCTGATCGGTGCCGCGGCGTGGTACGAGCGGCGGCGGTCACCCGACCAGCCACTGTTCGCGCTCGTGCTCGTCGCGTCCGGCGCCGGGCTGGCGGCGCTGACCGGCCTGTACGGCGTCTTCGGCGCGATCCCGTGAGTCGGGCCACGGGGTACGGCCGGTTCACCGCTCCCTGGGTCCGCGTGGTGGGCCTGCTCGCCGCGCTCGCGTACGTGCCGGCACTCACCGCCGCGCCCGGCCGGATGCCGGCGGACAGCAAGCTCTACCTGTACCTCGACCCCGGCCGGTTCCTGGCCGACGCGGCCGGCACGTTCGACCCGCGACAGTTCGCCGGGTGGGTGCCGCACCAGCACGTGTCGTACCTCTGGCCGACCGGCCCCTGGTATTGGTGGTGGGACCTGGTCGGCATGCCGGACTGGATCGCCCACCGGCTCTGGATCGGCACCCTGATGCTCGCAGCCGGCACGGGCGTCTACCGATGCACACGCGACCTGGGTGTGGGCGTCTGGGCGGCCTGCAGCGCGGCGGTCGTGTACCAGGTCTCGCCCTACGTCCTGCCCTACGTCTCGCGCACCTCGGTGATGCTGCTGCCGTGGGCGGGGCTGGGCTGGATCGTGCTCCTCACCCTTCGTGCGGTGCGACGCGGTGGCTGGCTCGATCCGCTGCTGCTCGGATTGGTCGTGTTCACCGTCGGCGCCGTCAACGCGACGGCACTCGCGATGATCGTGCCCGCCCCGCTGTTGGTGTTGGTGCACGAGGCGCTGGCTCGGCGGGCGTCGTGGCGCGACACCGCCCTGACCGCACTCCGGATCGGGGCGACGTGCACCGCCGTCTCGCTGTGGTGGATGGTGGCGTTGGTGATCCAGGGCCGTCACGGCGCCAACGTCCTGGCGTACTCCGAGTCGCTCGCCGACGTCTCGCTGACATCGACGTCGGCCGAGGTGTGGCGGTCGCTCGGGTACTGGCTGTTCTACGTCCGCGACCCCGTCGCGCCGGCGACCACCGAGTCGCTGCGGTATCTGGTGTCGACGCCGTCGATCTTCCTCAGCTACCTCGTGCCGATCGTCGGTCTGCTCGGGTTGGTGTGGACCAGATGGGCGCATCGCCGCCTCGCCGCCGCGCTGATCGCGACCGGCGTCGTGCTCGCCGTCGGCGTCCACCCGATCGATGATCGTTCGCCGCTCATGCGCATGCTGACCGGCGACGGCGAGGGCGGGCTCGCACTGGCACTGCGGTCGAGCACCCGAGCGTTGCCGTTGGTCACGCTCGGGCTGGCGCTGTCGACCGCCGCGCTCGTCGACGGGGTCCACGACCTGCGCTGGCGCGGGCACGACGGTCGCCGACCGCTCGCCGTCGCCGTGATCGCCGTGGCGCTCGCATCGATGCCGGGCCTCTGGACGGGCGCATGGGTCGATCCCGCCATCGACCGCGACGAGCAGCCGCCCGAGGCCTGGCTCGCCGCTGCGGCGTCGCTCGACGACGCGGCGTCCGATGCACGCGTGCTCGTGTTGCCCGGCGCCGAGTTCGGCGCGTACCGGTGGGGGTACACGGTCGACCAGCCGCTGCCCGGTCTGACCGAGCGTCCGATCGTCACGCGCGACCTGCTGCCGCTCGGCAGCCCCGGTGCGATGGACCTGCTGTTCGCGCTCGACGACCGCTTCCAGAACGGCACCGCCGAGCCGGCGATGGTGGGTCCGGTCGCACGCCTCCTCGGCGCCGACACCGTGTGGTTGGCCGACGACCAGGCCTTCGAACGCTTCGGCACGCCACGCCCCGGCGTCGTGCGCGACATCGTCCTGGCGTCGGAGTCGGTCGAGAGTGTCGAGGCGTTCGGCGAGCCGGGCCTGAACACACCCGAGGTGCCGATGACGGACGGATCGTCGCTGGCCGACCCGCGGGTCGGCCAGCCGCAGGTGCCGGTCGAGTTGGCGCTGCTCGACAACGGCGCCTCGAGGGTCCGCGCCGCGACCGCGACGATCGCCCTCGCCGGGAGTGGCGACGGTCTCGTCGACGCGGCGGCGGCCGGGCTCGTGCCGGACGGCGTGGTGGTGCGGTACGTGGCGGACGCGCCCGCCGGGTCGGCCTGGTCGGAGTGGTCGGACGACCTCGTCGGTGTCGTC
>JAUHYJ010000298.1 GCA_030425785.1 Acidimicrobiia bacterium
GGTCGACGTGTCGACCTCGCGTACCGCGGCCATGCGCTCGAGCGAGATGAGCACGTCGTCGGTCATCGCAGCGTCGGTGAACGAGTGGCCGGCGCCGATCACCTTGACCCGCCGGCGCCGTTCCGCTGCGCCGGCGACGAGCCGAGCCACCTCGTCGGTGGTCGTCGGCCGGTGCCGCTCACTCGGCGAGCAGTCCTGATTCCGGGCCCAGTTCCGCACGCGGGTCACGGAGCGACCCTACTCAGCGACATGGGCGCGCGCGGAACGACCCGGCCGGTGGGCCGGGTCGTTCTGCGCGGTGGATCGGACGGCAGGTCAGAGGGCCACGAGCTTCGTCGGCCGTTGCTGACAGCCGTCGGTGTCAGCCGTCGGTGTCAGCCTTCGGTGTTGCGGAACACGACGTCACCGGAGGCGTCCTGCAGGTGTGCACGAACGAACCACTGGTACTGCTCGAGATCGGCGAGCTGGCCGATCAACATGTCCTCGGTCACGGGGTCGAGATCGGCGGCTTCGCGCTGCGCCTTGCGGTGGTCGGCGATGACGCCGCCGTAGACCGAGTCGAGCGCCGACAGATGGCGCACCGTGGGCTCGCGGTTGAGCTCGTAGTCGTCCCAGCTGCGGAACTTCGTGATCGCGCCGGGGGTGCCGAGCGGCGATCCACCAAGGGTCGCGATGCGTTCGGCGACGGCGTCGCTCATCTCGCGGATCGAGTCGACCTGAGGGTCGAGGAACTCGTGCACGGAGATGAAGTTGACGCCGACGACGTTCCAGTGGATGTGCTTGAGGGTGAGCTGGAGGTCGAGCAGCGCAGCGAGGCGCTCCTGCAGGATCGAGATCATGCGGACGGCCTGATCGGTGTCCATACCCGGCACGGTCAACGTCGGACGGTCGATGGTCGGGGTCGTGTTGCTGTCCATGCCGGTCGGGTACCCGACCCGGGCGAGCGCGAAACCCCGGCTCCGGGCCGACGGTGTCAGGCCTCGGTGCGCTGTTGCGCCCGGCGACGAGCCGTGACGACGAAGGCGTCGTCGGCACGCTCGACGATCAGTTCGTCGGCGAGCTCACGCACGATGCCGAGGCCGCGGCCGGTGATCGATGCCGCGTCCGCGACCACCCAGTCGGCGGCGGGGCCGACGTCGGCCGGCCCTCCGCTGCGCACGGTGACGTCGACGTCGCCGTCGTCGACCTCGACGACGACCTCGACCTCGGTGTCGGTGCCGTGTTCGACCGCGTTCGTGAAGAGCTCGCTCGCGATCAGCTGCAGATCGCCCAGCACATCGGGGTCGGCGCGGTCGACGAGCTCGCGGCGCACGAACCGGCGCGCCGTCGACACTTCCGAGACGTCGGCGGGGAGAACGATCGTCGCACGGCTGGCACCGGTCATGGCGCATCCAGCCTAGTTCGCTCGCGTGTCGTGGCCAGGCGATCGAGCCGCCGCTGGGGCGGAGCCAGGCCGTACTCGCGCGCTCGGAGGGCGGCCTGGGTGCGGTTGTGGACCCCGAGCTTCTGGAACACCCGACGGACGTAGGTCTTGACGGTGTCGACCGACAGGAACAGCTCGTGGGCGATCTCGCGATTGCGGTACCCGAGTGCGAGCATCGCCAGCACCTCGCGCTCGCGCACCGACAGCACCTCTCGGACACCGTCCGGGTCGCGGCCGTGCATCTCGTCGACGGCGACCTTCTCGTCGGCCGCGATGCGGACGAGCGCGTCGGCGAGCTGGTCGGCTTCGAGCGACTTGAGCAACACGGCAGCCACGCCGGCGTCGCGGGCGGCATCGAGGAACTGTTGGGACGCGTCCCACGTGTACAGCACGATGTGGTCGACGACGCCCTCGTGCGCCATTGCGGCGGCTCGATCGATGGCGTCGCGGCGGCCGGCGAACGTGTCGAACAGTGCGATGTCGACCGGCCGATCGGGCGTGCCGCCGATTTCGTGTTCGACGATGCGGATGCGATCGGTGAACGGTTCGAGCATCGCGTGGAGCCCGTGGAGGATGATCTCGTAGTCGTTCACCAGCGAGATGCGCAGCGGTTCGCCGCTCGACGGAGCATCGGACGCGGTCCGAGCGGATGTGGTCTCGTCGGATGTGGTGTCGCGCTCCGGGCTCACGTGACCCTCGCTTCTGCGACCGGCTGACGGCGACGGCCGACCTGCTGCGCCGGGATCGCCGATCGGCCGTCCGATCGTGTGTCGGCCCGGTCGCCGCTGCTGCGGGACGGGCGAATCACGAGGGGGCTGATGCCGAGTGCGGTGATCATGCCAGAGCTCCGGTGGTCGTGGGTCGGTCGTGTGTGTCGTGGTCGTGTGTGTCGTGGTGTGTGTCGTGCTCGAGGGTTGCGTCGGTGGTGTCGTACCCGAGGGGTTCATCGGCGAAACCCCCCACGGCCTGAACCGATCGTGTCGTTCCGATGTCGCCGTGCGACCGCATCATCGCATCCGGCCTCACATCCACGGTTTCAGGAGGTTGGCGCCGCGCTCGAGGAGGCGCTGGGCGAGGTTGCGGCCCTCCCAGCGCGCCAGATCGAGTTCCTCGCTCCACGCGAGGTCCTCGTCGAAGTCGCGGTCGAGCTCACGCGCCAGCACGGGATCGAAGGCGATGATGTCGATCTCCTCGTCGAGCGACGTCGACCGCTGGTTGAAGTTCGCCGAACCGATCAGGCTGGCGATCCCGTCGATGGTGAGGATCTTCGCGTGCAACATCGAGGGCTGATAGCACGAGATCTGCACACCGACGTCGAGCAGGCGGTGGTACACGGCCTCGCCGGCGACCTGCACGAAGCGCTTGTCGGCCTCCGGGCCGGGCAACAGCACGTGCACGTCGACACCCCGCTCGGCGGCACGCACCATGCGCGTGACCAGGTCGTCATCGGGCACGAAGTAGGCCGTGGTCAGGTGCATCGAGCGCTCGGCCGACTCGATCAGGCAGCGCACCGTCATCGAGATGTCGTTCCAACCGGGCTCGGCGGTCCCCTTGATGATCTGTACGACCGAGTCGCCCTCGGCCTGCAGGTCGGGGAAGTGGTCGAACGTCGGGTCGAAGAGCACCGGTTCGGTCTCGACCCAGTTGTCGAGGAACGCGCTGCGCAGGCCCTGCACGGCCGGCCCACGGAGCCGGACGTGGGTGTCGCGCCACGCCCCCGACGTGCGCCCGTCGCCGAGCCACTCGTCCGCGATGCCGACGCCCCCGGTGAACGCGATGCGTTCGTCGACCACCATCACCTTGCGATGTGTGCGATGCGTCGCCCGGAACGGATGCCGCGGATCGGGTGACCGGAAGAACCGCACGTCGGCGCCCGCGTTGCGCATCTGCGTCACCGTCGAGCGGTCGATGGGCTTGGCGCCGACCCCGTCGAGCAGGACGCGGACGCGTACGCCGTCGCGGGCCCGCCGAGCGATGCGACGGGCGAACTCGGCACCGATCTCGCCGGCCCAATAGACATAGGTCAACAGGTCGATCGACCGCTCCGCTTCGTCGATCGCTTCGAGCATCGCCGGGAAGATCTCGTCGCCGTTGTGCAGGACGTCGATCCGGTTGCCGGTCGTCACGGGCACGCCGTTCACCGACGTGAGCATCCGACGGAGCCGTGCGGCCCGTTCGGCGTCTGCGTCGCCGGTCGTCTCGTGACGGCCGACGGGCTCGCCCGGCGTCGGGGCCGAGTCGGGAGCGATCGGACCGCCTGCGTGGGCGAGGTCACCGCCGGCATGTCGTTCGGCGTCGTCGTGCATCCCGCTCATCGTGTCACGCGTCATGACAGGCCCTTCGCCGCGGCGACCAGTTCGTCATGGCGACCGGCGCACTCGTCGGGCGGCAGGGTGCGCATGACCGCCCGATACATCACGGCGACGACCACCACGCCGATCGTCATCCCGGCGACCGCATCGGTGACGTAGTGCATGCCCATGTAGACGCGTCCCCAGGCCACGGCGAGCGGACCGGCGATCATCAGCACCCATGCGGTCACCCGGGGTGCCGTGCGATGCGTTCGCATCAGGATCACGACGCCGAGCCCGACGAAGAACGTGGTCGCAGCGGCGATGTGGCCGCTCGGGAAGCTGCTGGTGTGCGACTGCTCGAGCATCTCGACCGGTGGGCGCTCGCGCCCGACCACCAGCTGGGTCGACATGAAGATCGAGACCTCGAGGAACAGCCCGCCGAACACGATCGTCCACTCGTGCCAGCGACGGAACAGCCAGAGCATCAGCGGCGCGGCCACGACGCCGTAGAGGATCTTGTGATCGGTGTCGCTGATCGCCGACATGTGCTCGGACACCGTGGTCAGCCAACCGGTGCGGTGCGATTCGATCCAGCGGTTGACGTCGGCGTCGGCCTCGCCGAGTGCGCTCGTGTCCCACCACTCGACGATCACCGTGCCGATCGCGATCATCACGCCGGTCATCGCGACGTAGGTGGCGACGATCATGCCGAGACCCGTCCGGTCGATCGGCGACTCGCGCCACCGGATCGCCGGAGGCTCGACCAGCTCGGGCCGGTCGACCAGGACGGCCGTGTGTCGGTTCGGGCCCGTGGTCGGCCCGGGTGGTCGGATGGTACGTGTCGACGGTGCGGCGCCCGTGTGGTCCGGATGGCCGCTGTCGGGGTCGGTGTGGAGCGTGTTCGTCATGATCGTCGGTGTTCGTGGTGTGGGGTCGTGGTGTGGGGTCGTGGTGCGGGGTCTGGTGCGGGTCGTGTCGGTTCGAGGGTCTCGGTTCGAGCGCCTCAGTTCGGGGGCTCGAGGCGGGCGGTGAGCTCGGCGAGCTCGGCGTCGGAGAACGGCTCGGGGTAGACCTCGCCGAGCTGGCGGAACTGCTCGGTCAGGATCGTTGCGATCACCCAGTTGCGGTGCCACTTGTGATCGGCCGGGATCGCATACCACGGCGCCGCCTCGGTCGAGGTGCGACCGATCGCCTTGCCGTACACGACCTCCCACTCGGGCCACCGAGCGCGGGTCTCGATGTCGGCCTCGGCGAACTTCCAGCGCTTGTCGCGCCGGCGGAGCCGCCGCTGCAACCGGTAGCGCTGTTCGTCGTAGGAGATGTGGAGGAAGCACTTCACCACGACGACGTTGCGATCGACGAGCTCCTGCTCGAAGGCGCAGATCTCCTCGAGACGCTCGTCGAACTCGTCGCCGTCCAAGCCGTCGTGGACGGCCGGGACGAAGGTGTCCTCGTAGTGCGAGCGATCGAACACGACGAGGTTGCCCGGTTCGGGCACCTGGCGCTTGATGCGTTCGAGGAAGTGCTCCTTCTGCTCGTCCTCGTCGGGCTCGGTGAAGCTCGCGATCTGGACGTTGGCCGGGTTCATCGCCGAGATGACGTGCTTGATGGTGCCGTTCTTGCCGGAGCAGTCGAGTCCTTGGAGCACGAGCAACATCGCGTGGTCCTCG
>JAUHYJ010000299.1 GCA_030425785.1 Acidimicrobiia bacterium
GACCGGCTCCTCGCCGAGGAGGAACCGGGCCATGTCGAAGTCGTGGATCGTCATGTCCTTGAAGAGACCGCCCGAGCGCTCCATGTACGACACCGGCGGCGGTCCTGGATCGCGCGAGATGATCGTGACCATCTCGACGTCGCCGATCGCACCGGCGGCGATCCGATCCCGGACCGCCGCGAAGTTCGGATCGAAGCGCCGGTTGAACCCGACCATGAGCAGCGCGCCGGTCTCCGCCACCACGTCGAGGCAGTCGCGGACCCGCTGCACGTCGAGGTCGATCGGCTTCTCGCAGAAGATCTTCTTGCCGGCTCGCGCACCACGCTCGATCAGATCCGCGTGCATGTCGGTCGGCGTCGTGATGAAGATCGCGTCGATCGCCGAGTCGTCGATGATCGCGTCGATCGAGGCGATGTCGGCCCCGTGCTCGGCGGCGAGCGACGATGCGGCGTCGGGCAGCGCGTCGGCCACAGCGGCGAGGTGGGCGCCGGCGGTCCCGGCGATGGCCGCGGCGTGCACCTTGCCGATCGGGCCGGCGCCGAGCAGCCCGATGGTGAGTTCGTTCATCATGCTTCCTGTCCTGGTCGAGGTGCTGCGGGTTCGGTCAGTTCGACTCGTCGCCGCTCGGTGGCGCTGCGCTGACAGGCGGCGATGATCCGCTGGACGGCGGCGCCGGCGGCGAAGTCAGGCTGTACGGCAAGCCCGTCGCGGATCGCGCTGATCCAGCCGCGGGTGAGCACGTCGGTCGAGCGGAAGACGTCGCGGTACGTGTCGTGCACGCTCCCCCGCCGGACGTCGCCCCAGATGTCGTCGGGGATCGGCATTTCGGCGATCGGCGCACCGTCGCGCGCCCCGCGCACCGACTGGACGTCGTTCCAGTCGTTGTACGCGTAGAGGGTGCCGTCGCTGCCGAACAGATCGAACTGGTGCGACTGGCCGAAGTCGGAGTCCTCGTACGTCATCGACGACACGACGATCACGCCCTGGGCGCCGCTGTCGAATTCGACGACGATGTTGGCGCCGTCCTCGGCCTGCTCGTACGGCCGACCGTCGGGGCGCGGGCCGCGCTCGACGAAGTGGGTCGGCACGCAGGTGACCGCCGTGATCGGGCCGAAGAGCCACATCGCCATGTCGATCCAGTGCGAACCGAGGTCGCCGAGCACGCCGGAGCCGGCCTCGTCGAGGTCGTAGCGCCACGCGTACGCGCCGTCACGGCCGTACCCCGCGTAGTACCGCAGGTTCAACAGGTACGGCCGGCCGAGGTAGCCCTCGTCGACGAGCCGCTTGACGTACTGCGAGGTCGGCATGAACCGATAGGTGAACGGCACCAGGCAGATCCGCTCCGCCGCCTCGGCCCGGCGTGCCATGTCGTCGGCCTCGGCGACGTCCATGGCGAGCGGCTTCTCGCACAGCACGTGGAGACCGGCGTCGATCGCAGCGACGGTCAGCGGGTGGTGCACCTTGTTGACGGTCGAGATGACGACGGCGTCGATCTCACCACTCGCGAACATCTCGATCGGGTCCGTGAACACGAGCGGGATGTCGTACGACGCAGCGAAGGCCGCCGTGCGGTCGTGGTCGCGACCGCAGATCGCCCGCAGCTCGGCGTCGGGGTGGGCCTGCACGGCGGGGACGAACATCGTCTCGGACCACCAGCCGGGGCCGACGATCCCGACCCGCACCGGTGGTCTGGTCACGGAGGTCACCGCCCGCCGTCGAGGAGCTCGACGAATCGATCACGCACGTCCGGGTCGACGGCGACCAGGTGCTTCGGCTCGGGATAGCCGCCCGACTCGACGTCGTCGCGGAACTCGCTGAATGCGGCGACGCGCTCACGCTGCAGCCGTGCGTACTCGGCGGCGAAGTCGCGGTACACCTTGGCGTGACGCGGGCGGTGACCTGGCGTGTAGCCGAGGATGTCCTCGGCGAAGAGGTACTGCGCGTCGGCGCCGGTCCCGGCACCCATCGAGAACAGGACCAGCGACGTCCGTTTCGCGATCTCGGCGGTGATCTCCGCCGGCACCACCTCGATCTCGGCAGCGAACGCGCCGGCGTCCTCGAGCGCCCGCACCCCGTTCCAGACGAGCCGAGCCGTCTCGAGGGTCCTGCCAACCGCACGGAACCCGCCCGTCCACGTGCGGCGCGCCGGGATCAGCCCGACGTGGCCGACGATCGGCACGCCTTCGGCCGACAACCGGGCGATGACGTCGGTGCTGGCGGCGCAGTAGCAGCAGTCACCACCCGACAGCAGTGCGTCATGTGCGGCGCGGAGATAGTCGTCGGTCGTCGCGAGACGCCCGTACGGCAGGCCGACCTGCACGAAGCAGTCCCCCGCGGCGTCCCGCATCGCAGGCGTCCAGTACGGCTGCTCGATCGACAGCACGTCGATGCCGGCCTCGGCACACGCTCGCGCCTCGTCGAGCTCGCGCACGTACACCATCGTCATCTGGCGCACTCCCTTGTTGGCCCGGATGTCGGCGACGGTCGGACGAGTGCGGTTCATGGATCCCCTCCCGGGCCGACCGGCGCGGCCACCGGCATCGCATGCTGACACCTGACCCCCTTCATGTCAATATGTCGAGACAAAGTCAGTGTCGTCTGCTCGACAGCGTGCCCAACCTCGTTGCAGATGCCGCCGCACGGCGGTCCATACTCTCGCCATGGAGCTGCCGTCACACCACGTCCTCACGCTCACGTGCCCCGACCGCCCGGGGGTCGTGCACGCCGTGTGCTCGGGCATCTTGGACATCGGCGGCAACATCGTCGAGAACCAGCAGTTCACCGACCCCGAGACGAACACGTTCTGCATGCGGATGCAGGTCGCGACCGCGAGCGACGATTCGTCGCAGCTGCACTGGGCGGTCGCCGACCGGCTCGACGACCCGAACGCGGTCATCCACGTCCGGCCTGCGCATGCACGCCCGAACGTGCTGATCATGGTCTCGAAGTTCGACCACTGCCTCGTCGACCTGCTGTACCGGTGGCGCAACGGGCTGCTCAACGTGAACATCCCCCTGATCGTGTCGAACCATCCCGACTGTCAGCCGGTCGCCGGGCGCTACGACATCCCGTTCCTCCACCTGCCCGTGAGCAAGGACACCAAGGCCGAGCAGGAGGCGCAGATCCAGGAGCTCGTGCGCAGCCACGACATCGACCTCGTCGTGCTCGCCCGCTACATGCAGATCCTGTCGGACGACCTGTGCGAGTTCCTGCGTGGCCGGGCGATCAACATCCACCACTCGTTCCTGCCGGGGTTCAAGGGCGCGCGGCCGTACCACCAGGCCCACGAGCGCGGCGTGAAGCTCGTCGGCGCGACCGCGCACTTCGTCACCGCCGACCTCGACGAGGGACCGATCATCGAGCAGGACGTCGCCCGGGTGAACCACGTCCACACTGCCGAGCAGCTGGTCGAGCTCGGACAGGACACCGAACGACTCGTGCTGGCACGGGCGGTGCGGTATTGGGCCGAGGACCGTGTCTTCCTCGTCGGCGACAAGACCGTCGTGTTCGCCTGACCCGGCCGTGTGTCACCGACCGAACAGCGTCAGGTGGAGACCCATCTGACGTCGGTGCCGAGGCGCTCGTAGACCTCGGCCGCCCGTTCGTCGCGGGTGAGCAATGTCGCCGCGTGCTGCTTGGCGGTGACGGCGATGAGCGCGTCGTAGCTCGCGCCGCCGCTGGCGCGGGCGATCACGAACCGGTCGATGGCATCGGGGAGCTCGTCGCCGGGGAGCACGAGCACGTTGGCGCTGTAGCTGCGAAGGGCCGTGCTCGCCTGGACCGGCGGCACCGTGTACGGCTGTGGCAGGCGGGTCAGCACGGCGTAGGTCTCGACGATCGCGTGACCGATCGCGCTGTCGATGAGGCCGGCGGACTCGTGACAGGCCTCGTGGAACTCGTGGTTCGCGAGGAGGGCCGGCACGAGCACGCTGGCGTCTGCCGCGATCATCGCCGGATCGCGTCCAGTACGTCGCGCACGACCTGATCGGGCAGCGGAGGAAGTTCCTGCTCGGCCACGATCGTGGCGCGGCCGTCGTGCTCCTCGATGCGCTTGCGCACCGTGGGCGGGGCGACGAGGAGAGCTCCGTCGACGAGTTGGATCTCGATCTCGCCGCCGTCGCCGAGCCCGATCGCTTCGCGCAGCGACTTCGGAATCACGACCCGTCCGGCGCTGTCCATGGTAGCTCGCATACCAGAACGCTACCATTTCTCATGCCATCGCTGGCACCAGCGCGACGGGATCACCCCACGCGCCGATCGAGCGCGGACCGTGGTGCCGCCTCGTCTTCGCAGGAGTGGCGGTTCGGCACCGACGGTCCGGTGAACATCGCTTCGGCCCGGGCGCATGCCACCGACCGTGAAGCGGTCGGGAACCTGGGCGGCGTCAGCGGTGTCGGACCGTGCATGAAGGCATCAGCTGTCTCCCGCCTCGTCCGCATGGTCTTATCGGCGGCGCTCGCCGCCACCGCCCTGGTCGGGATCAGTAGCGCTGCGTCAGCGGGCGGATGGGCCGTTGCATCGCTCGAGTCGATGCCGACGCCACAGCCCGGGACGACGACCGAGGTGGAGTTCACCATCCTGCAGCACGGTGTCACCCCTGCTGAACTCGACGAAGGCGTCGGCATCGAGATCACAGATCCCGATGGCGGCACGTCGTTCTTTCCGGCGATCTCCAACGGCCAGGTCGGCCACTACGTCGCCACCGTCACGTTCCCGGACGTTCCGGGAACGTACGAGTGGCGGGTCCAGATGGGTTGGTTCGGGCCACACGAACTGGGCGCGATGGATGTCGAAGCTGCTGCGACCACCGGCTGGGGGTGGTCGACGGTCCGGTGGATGGCGCTCGGGGCGTCGCTGGTCCTCGCCGCCGTTGCCGCCATCGATTTCGCAGCGTCGCGCCGCAGGCATCTGGCCGTCGGATGA
Organism: Acidimicrobiia bacterium; assembly: GCA_030425785.1. GTDB lineage: Bacteria > Actinomycetota > Acidimicrobiia > Acidimicrobiales > Ilumatobacteraceae > Ilumatobacter. The sequence continues at coordinate 4,924 of JAUHYJ010000299.1, forward strand.
GCATGATCGGACGCCTGTGCGCCCTGGCAGCGTTGACCGTCGCGGGCGTCACCGTCATGTTCTGGGACGGTGGCACCTCGCCGGTGTCGCGGCCCTCGCTCGACGGCGCTGCGCTGTTCCAGGCCAAGGGCTGCGCCAGCTGCCACGACGGACCGGATTCCGCCGCCCGAGTGGGCGGCTTCCCCTCACTCGATGGCGCAACCGACTGGGCGGCACACCGCCGCCCAGACCTGACGGCGCGCGACTATCTCGCCGAGTCGATCATTGCGCCCGACGTGTTCGTCTCGCCGGCCTTCACCGGTGGCAACGGCCCGGCAACGGCAATGCCAAACCTCGCCGTGACCACCGACGAGGTCGACGCACTCGTCGACTACCTCATGACGAAGTGACCTGCGCCGGCACTCGCTGATCAGTTGCGAGCTCCCACC
>JAUHYJ010000300.1 GCA_030425785.1 Acidimicrobiia bacterium
CCTGCCGGGGCAGACGAACCACTCGTGATGCTGGCGTCACTGTATCCGAGACGGATCGGTCCGGTGCGGGACCGCGTGTCGGAGCGGCGAACGCGGCCCGCTCCCATGGCGTCGCGATAGCGTGCGTCCATGCGTGTCCTCGTCGTCGGCTCGGGTGGGGTGGGGTCGGCGTTCGTGTCGATCGCATCCCATCGCGACGCCTTCCAGCACATCACCGTCGCGGACGTCGACCCGGCCCGGTCCGAGGCGGCCGTCGCGTCCGCGGTCGGCGCCGACGGCGGGCGGATCGTCGCCGCCACCGTCGACGCGTCCGACGAGGACGCGGTCGCCCGGCTCGCGGCCGAGTGCCGCGCCGACGTGATCCTGAACGCATGCGACCCACGGTTCAACCCGCCGATCTTCCAGGGCGCGTTCGCGGCCGGCTGCCACTACGTCGACATGGCGATGCACATGTCCGAGCCGCACCCGACCCGGCCGTACGAGAAGACCGGGCGCCGTCTCGGCGACGCCCAGTTCGCCCAGCACCCCGTCTGGAAGAACCGGAACCTGATGGCACTCGTCGGGATGGGCGTCGAACCCGGGTTCTCCGACGTCGCGGCCCGATACGCCGCCGACCATCTGTTCTCGCGCATCGACGAGATCGGGGTCCGTGACGGCGCCGACCTCGTCGTCGACGGGTACGACTTCGCCCCCACGTTCTCGATCTGGACGACCATCGAGGAGTGCCTCAACCCGCCCGTGATCTACGAGCGCGACCGCGGCTGGTTCACGACCGAACCCTTCAGCGAGCCGGAGATCTTCACGTTCCCCGAGGGCATCGGGCCGCTCCAGTGCGTCAACGTCGAGCACGAGGAGGTCATCCTCATCCCCCGGTGGATCGACGTCGAGCGGGTGACGTTCAAGTACGGGCTCGGCGACGAGTTCATCAACGTGCTCAAGACCCTCCAGAAGCTCGAGCTGGTCTCCACCGAGCCGGTCGAGGTCCGCGGTGTCAAGGTGTCGCCCCGTGACGTCGTCGCCGCCGCCCTGCCCGATCCGGCCGAACTCGGCGACAAGATGGTCGGGCGCACCTGTGCCGGCACGTGGGTGAAGGGCCTCGACAAGGACGGCCGGCCCCGCGAGATCTACGTGTACCACATCGTCGACAACGCCTGGTCGATGAAGGAGTTCGGGCACCAGGCCGTCGTCTGGCAGACCGCCGTGATGCCCGCCGTCGCGATCGAGCTCATGGCGACCGGGGACTGGTCGGCCCGCGGGGTCGTCGGGCCCGAGGCGCTGCCGCCCGACCCCTTCCTCGATCTGCTCGACCAGCACGGCATGGAGTGGGAATGGGCCGAGTACCGCGATCGTGCGCCCGTCCCCGACGCCGAATCCGCCTCGGCGCCGGCGAGCGCCTGACGCCTACCCTGGCGGCGTGACGATCGAACCCACCTCCTCCGGCCGCGCCCGCAACGGCGACTGCGAGCTGCACTACGAGACGTTCGGCGACGCCGCCGACCCGGCCCTGCTGCTCGTCAACGGGCTCGGTTCGCAGTGCATCAATTACGACCCGTCCTGGATCGCGCTGTTCGTCGACGAGGGGTTCCACGTCGTCCGGTTCGACAATCGCGACGTCGGCCTGTCGACGCACTTCACCGATGCCCCGACGAACGAACACGGTGCTGCGTACACGCTGCGCGACATGGCCGCCGACGCCGTCGCCGTGCTCGACGCCGTCGACGCCGAGCGGGCCCACGTGATGGGCTTGTCGATGGGCGGCATGATCGTGCAGCAGCTCGCGATCCACCACCGCGACCGGCTGCTCACGATGACGTCGGTGATGTCACGGACGGGTGAGCCCGAGTACGGCCAGTCGACACCCGAGGCGTACGCCCAGCTGACGGCGCCACCGGCGGTGGGGCGTGACGGCGCGATCGAGCGATCGGTCGCCGGTGCCAGGGTCTGGGGCAGCCCGGGGCTCGTCGACGAGGACCGGGTCGCGGCGATGGCCGGTGCCGCCTACGACCGGGCGAACGACCCGGCGGGCGTCGGGCGACAGTTCTTCGCCGTCGGCGCGTCGGGGTCGTGGGCCGACGACCTGCCCGGCGTCACCACGCCCACACTCGTGATGCACGGGACCGCCGACACGCTGATCGACATCAGCGGCGGCCGACGCACCGCTGAACTCATCCCCGGCGCCCGGTTCGTGGCGATCGACGGGATGGGCCACGACTACCCGCCCGAGATGTGGCGGCGCTGGGTCGACGAGGTGGTCGGCTTCATCCGATCGAGCGGAGCCAGCTGACGACGCGCCCCGTCCACGCCGCGAGCCCGTCGGGAGTCGTCGCCACCGCGAGCTCGGCGTGCGGCATCAGCTCCTGGAGACGTGCGGCGGTCGTCATCGGGTGGCCGGGGTCGCCCGTCCACGCGAGGATCAGGGTCGGCGCTTCCAGACGGGCGATGTCCCGCTCGGACGGCAGATCGGCCGTGGCGGCTCCCCTGAACACGCGAGCGAGCCGCTCCGCGTCACTGGTGCGCAGCAGCTCGACGAAGCGTTCGCGCCAGCGTGGATCGTCGACGAACGGGTCCGGCGGCGGCACCTCGGCGTTGCCGGCGATCAGGAGGTCGTGCTCGCCGGCGAGGACGAGGTCGGCGATCGTTCGGTAGCGGTCGACCTGGGCCGCTCGGGTGGCCCAGCCGGTCGGCGGGATCGTCAGCAGCAGGCCGGCGACCCGTTCGGGTGCGACGACAGCTGCGTGCAAGGCGGTCGCCGCGCCCATCGATGCGCCGCCGGCGACGTAGCGGTCGATCCCGAGCGCGTCGGCGAGTTCGAGCTGGTCGAGTGCCAGCTCGCTCCACGCGTACGTCTCGGGCGCGGCCGACGAGTCCGAGTCACCGTGGCCACGGGCGTCGTACCGCACGACCGGCCGGACGCGGCGAACGGCCGCCCAGTCGAACAGCCCCAGATCGTCCTCGGACGCCATCGAGCTCGTGAGACCGTGCCCCCACACGAGCGGCACGGGAGCGCCCGACCCGGCCGGGTCGTCGGCGCGCTGGTCGACGAAGTCGACGGCGAGGTCGACGCCGCGGACGACGACGGCGTCGATCGTCACTCGGGTCTGCCGATCTGGCAGGCCGGCGTGCTGCCAGGCAGTTTGTCGCGGTAGCGGGCGACCAGGTGGTAGGCCCATCCTGCGGCGTGGGAGATCCCGGGCACGGCCAGGACGCGCCCGAATGCGCCCCACGGCCCGCCACGGTGGCGCAGGGCGGCGATGATCGCCCACTGGGCCTCGTGGGCGATGCCGGCCCCGTCGACCCACTGCACGGCCCGCTCACACTGCTCACGGGTGAGCCCGAGCGCCTCGAGGTCGAGGTGTTGCCACGGCTCGACGTGGTCGAGCCGCAACCAGCGTTCACCGCGATCGGCCCAGGTCGTGCAGAAGCCGCAGTCGCCGTCGAACACGAGCAGGGGCAGGCCGGGTTCCCGACTCATCCGTCGAAGGTCCCGAGCACCGGCTGGGCGAATCGCAACCGCTGGTCGAAGCCGGCCTCGTACGGCATGAAGCCGTTGCGGTCGGGGTAGATCAGCTGGAGCAGGTCGAACGGTTCGCCCCGGTACCACGCACGGGCGGTCTCGAAGAACGCTCCGTACGTCTCGGTGTCGACCGGCGCGAACGCGCACCGCAGCTCGTTGTCGAGCAGCCCGACGACTTCGACGCCGAACGGGATCTGCGTGCCGCCGCGCACGGCGTCGACGACCAGCCCGGCGAGGCCGCGAGCGGCGACCGGCGTGAGCCCGAACACGGCGAGTTCGGGGAAGCCGAGCAAGGCGGGGAGCCCGATGGTGTAGGCGTACGCCGGCGACGGCGGGTCGGTGTCGGTCTGCGGTGACACCGGCTCGAGCGCCCAGCCGTCGGTCTCGATCATCCACTCGATCTTCTCGGCGTGGGGGATGTGGAAGTCCGGCATCTCCATCACCGTCGAACCTACCCCGACGCGGCACCCGGCGTGCCCGGCAGAAGGGCACCTGGCGTCGGTAGCGTCGGACACGCGATGTACCGGTTCCTGCTGCGCCCCACCTGGATCGGCTTCCATCTGCTCGTCGTGGCGGCGATCGTCGCGATGATCAACCTCGGCCTGTGGCAGCTGCGCCGGCTCGACGAACGCCGGGCGTTCAACGCCGTGATCGAGGCCCGCTACGACGCGCCGCCGGTGCCCTTCGACGACTTGTTGGACGACCCGCTCGACGAGTCGATCGAATGGCGGCCGACGACGCTGTCGGGCACCTACCTCGCCGACGAGCAGCTGCTGGTCGTCAATCGTTCGCAGAACGGCCGGGCGGGGTCGAACGTCGCCGTGCCGATGCGACTCGACGACGGGCGGATCGTGATCGTGAATCGCGGCTTCGTCCCCCTCGTCGCCGAGGATCGCATCCCACCGGTCGCCGACGGAGAGGTCGAGGTCCTCGGCCGGGTCCGGCTCGGCGAGGAGCGCCGACGCGGCCAGCTCAGCGACCCGACGGACGGCGAACTGACCGAGGTCCAGCGGATCGACATCGAACGGCTGTCGCCGCAGCTGCCGGGCGAGGTCGTGCCGGTCTACATCGAGCTGATCGAGTCGAACCCGCCCGAGCAGCCCGGCCTGCCCGAGCCGGTCATCGCGCCCGATCTGAGCGAGGGCAACCACCTGTCGTACGCCGTGCAGTGGTTCATCTTCTCGATCGCCGTGGCGGCCGGGTGGGTCCTCGCCGTGCGACGGTCGGCGGCGAACCGACGGCGAGCCGCCGACACCGATCGGGAGTCGAACCCCGATCGCGAACCGGTTGCGGGCTAGCCGGCCGTCTCGATCGCGGCCATGCGCCGGAACTGCTCGACGACGTCGGGACTGTGGTGGTCGGGGTCGAGCTGGCGATACACCGCCTCGACGTTGACGGCGATCCGGCCGAACTCGCCGAGCTGCGAGAAGTCCTCGGACGCGCCGATCACCGACGCGATGTCACGGGCGGCATCGAACGCATCGATCCCCGCGGCGTGGCGGGCCGTCGCCTCGGCGTCGACGAAGGCGAGGTAGTCGCGCACCGCCGTGACGCCGGCCTTGTCGGTGACGGGGCCGTGCCCGGGCACGACGACGTCGACGTCCATGCCGAGCATCAGATCGCACGCCGCGACCCAGTTCGACAGCGGGCCGGCCCACACGATGGGGGTCCCGCCGATGAACAGGATGTCGCCGGTGTACACGACGCCCGCATCGCGCACGACCGCGATCGCGTCGCCGGCGGTGTGTGCCGGTCCGACCTCGATCAGCTCGACGACCCGACCACCGACGTCGAGCTCGATCCGGCCGTCGAAGGTGCGGTCGGGCGGGCGGA
>JAUHYJ010000301.1 GCA_030425785.1 Acidimicrobiia bacterium
CATCAACGCGTTCGGCTTCTGGTGCTTCCTGTTCGGTGCGATCTTCATCAACACCTCGTGGCTGCTCGGCGGCGCCGCCGACGGCGGGTGGTTCATGTACGCCCCGAACTCGTCGGTGCCCTTCTCGCCGACGAACGGCATCGACTTCTGGGCGCTCGGCCTGCAGATCACCGGCATCGCCTCGCTGACGGGTGCGATCAACCTGATCGTCACGATCATCAACATGCGGGCGCCCGGCATGACCTTCATGAAGATGCCGATCTTCACGTGGATGATCTTCGTGGTGCAGTTCCTGCTCGTGTTCGCGATGCCGGTCATCACGGTGGCGCTGTTCCTGCTGATGTTCCAGCGAACGTTCGACGCGACGTTCTTCACCGTCGAAGCGGGCGCCGACCCGCTGTTGTGGCAGCACCTGTTCTGGATCTTCGGTCACCCCGAGGTGTACATCCTGATCCTGCCGAGCTTCGGCATCGTGTCCGAGGTCCTGCCGGTGTTCTCGAAGAAGCCGCTGTTCGGGTACCCGCTCGTGGTGTTCTCCGGCGCCGCCATCGGCTTCGTGGGCTGGGGCGTGTGGGCGCACCACATGTTCGCCTCCGGCCTCGGGCCGATCTCGGTCGCGGTCTTCTCCGTCGCCACGATGGCCATCGCGATCCCGACCGGGGTGAAGATCGTGAACTGGGTGATGACGATGTGGGGCGGCAAACTCCGCTTCACGACCGCGATGCTGTTCGCAGTCGGGCTCATCGTGCAGTTCACCATCGGCGGTCTGTCGGGGGTCACCCACGCCGTCGCACCATCCGACACCCAACAGACCGACACGTACTACATCGTCGCCCACTTCCACTACGTGCTGTTCGGCGGCGCCATCCTCGGCATCTTCTCCGGCCTCTACTACTGGTGGCCGAAAGTGTTCGGGCGCCTGCTGAACGAGACGCTCGGCAAGTGGAACTTCTGGGTGATGGTCGTCGGCATGAACCTGACGTTCGGCCCGATGCACATCATCGGTCTCCAGGGCCAGCCGCGCCGCATGTACGTCTGGACCGAGGCTCGCGCCGGCGAGGGCTTCTTCGACCTCGGGTTCTGGAACCTCGTGTCGTCGATCGGCTCGGCGATCCTCGGCATCGGCGTGCTGATCTTCTTCTACAACGCCTGGCGCACCCACTTCGGCCGCAACAAGGCACCGCTGGCGCCGCTCGACCCGTGGGACGCACGCTCGCTCGAGTGGCTCACCACCAGCCCGCCGAAGGAGCACAACTTCGACCGCACGCCGGTCGTCGGGCACCTCGACGAGTACTTCCACCGCAAGTACGAAGACCGCGGTGAGGGTGACCATCACGACTTCCACCAGGTCGCGACCGCCGAGGAGCTGCAGGAGCAGGAAGAGGCCAACGCGGACGCCCACATCCACCTGCCCTCCCCGTCGTACTGGCCGATCCTGCTGGCGTTCGGCCTGCCGGTCATGGCGTACGGCGTGATCTACAACATCTTGCTCATCGTCGTCGGTGCGGCCATCGTGATGCTGTCGATGTACGGCTGGGCGATGGAGCCGCACACCGCCACCGACGCCGACTACGACCCGCCATCCGACGGCGGTACCGATCTGGAGCTCGCGACCAATGGCTGACACCGCCGTTCACGCTCACGACGATCACGCCCACGGCGATCACCACGACGATCACGCGGTCCACCACACCTCGACCGGCCTGTCGAACAACAAGCTGGCGATGTGGCTCTTCCTCGGGTCGGAGTGCCTGCTGTTCGGTGGTCTCATCTCGACGTACATGCTGTACCGGGGTCGCCACAGCGAGAACCTCGGCCCCGATCAGGTGTGGGACATCCCGTTCACCTCGGCGTCGAGCTTCGTGCTGCTGATGTCGTCGTTGACGATGGTGTTGGCCGTCACCGCTGCTCGCCGCCACGACGAGCGCAACACCAAGGTGTGGCTCGTCCTGACGGCGCTGCTCGGATCGATGTTCGTCGCCGGCCAGATCTACGAGTTCACGACCTTCTACCGCGAAGGTCTCGGGTTCACGACGAGCCTGTTCTCGTCCAGCTTCTACACCCTGACCGGCTTCCACGGGGTCCACGTCACCGTCGGCGTGATCATCCTGCTGTCGGTCGTCGGCATGATGATCAAGAACCGCATCCCGGGCGACAAGCCCGAGGTCGTCGAGCTGGTCGGCCTGTACTGGCACTTCGTCGACATCGTGTGGATCCTCATCTTCACCCTCGTCTACCTGATCCCGGCCTGACCGAACCCGGCCCGACTGGAGCGTCCGACATGTCCGATCTCACCGAAACCACCGAACTGGGCGACGGCCACTACGACCAGCCCAACGAGGCCGTCAAGCAGTCGGTCGACCATGCCGAGCACGAGGCCGACGATCCGCGCCACATCGACGAGCACCCCGGCGATCACTGGACCGACATGCAGTTCGTCTACCTCGCCCTCTTCCTCGCCGCCGTCACGGCGGTCGAGGTCGCGCTGAGCTACACGATCGACTTCTGGGGCCCGTTCTTCCTGCCGACGCTCCTGGCCCTGATGCTCGTCAAGTTCTTCTCGGTCGTCTTCTACTTCATGCACCTGAAGTTCGACAACCGTTGGTTCGGCCTGTTGTTCTACATGGGCTTGGTGCTCGCCATCGGCGTGTACCTCGCGGCCCTGTTCACCTTCCGCTTCTTCGACGCCTGAGCCCGGCATGGCGCGGCTCACCCACTCATGACCGCTGCTGACCTCCCCTTCACCTGGCATCCCGAGGTCTGGGTGCTGGTCGCGTTCCTGACGTCGGCCTACATCTACATGGTGCGCGTCATCGGCCCGAAGGCCGTGGGACCCGGCCGCCCGGCCGTCAGCCGCGCCAACCTGATCTCGTTCGTCGCCGCGATGCTCACGCTCTGGATCGCCTCCGACTGGCCCGTGCACGACATCGCGGAGGACTACCTCTACTCGATGCACATGGTGCAGCACATGGCGCTCACCTACTTCTTGCCGCCGCTCGCGCTCATGGCGACGCCGACGTGGCTGGCGCGGGTGCTGCTCGGCGAGGGTCGCCTGTATCGCACGGTGAAGTTCCTCGCCCACCCGGTCGCAGCCGGTGTCATCTTCAACGGTGCGATCATGATCCTGCACATCCCGTTGCTCGTGAACGAGTCGGTCGAGAACGGCCCGCTCCACTACCTGCTGCACGTGCTCGTCGTCACCGCGGCACTGCTCATGTGGACACCGGTCTGCGGGCCGGTGCCCGAGTTCCGGATCGGTGTCGGCGGCACGATGATCTACCTCTTCCTCCAGTCGGTCGTGCCGACGGTCCCGGCCGCGTGGCTCACGTTCGCCGAGGGCGTCGTGTACCAGGCGTACGACCGCCCCGACCGGCTGTGGGGCATCGGGGTGATCAGCGACCAGCAGCTCGCCGGCGCCGTCATGAAGACGGCGGGTGGGTTGTTCCTGTGGGGGATCGTGATCTACCTGTTCTTCACGAAGTTCGCCTCGAAGTTCGGTGACGAGCACGACTACAAGCGCAAGGGCCGCATGCCTCCCTCGGAGATCACCGGCCACGACGAGTTCCCGTTGACGACCGCCGACGTCGAGCGTGAGTTCGCCCGGACGGCGCCGCCGGTCACCGACGTCTGATCCGTCGGCGCGGCCGAATCGCAGTGCCGGTCGGGGCAGCGCCGGCCGTTAGCCTCGTCCACCGTGATCGACGTTCGACTCCTCCGCACCGACTTCGACGGGGTCCGGGCCGCACTCGCGCGGCGCGGCGACGATGCGATCCTGTCGTCGCTCGACCGGGCGCGCGACCTCGACGTGCGCAGCCGTGAGATCATCGCCGAGCGCGACGATCTGCGGGCCAAGGTCAAGTCGATCTCGAAAGACGTCGGCATGCTCCGCCGTGACGGCAAGGTCGACGAGGCCGAGGCACTGCAGGCCGACAGCCGCGCCCTCGGCGAGCGCGAGCAGACGCTCGACGCCGAGTACGCCCAGGTCGCCGATGCGCTGCGCACCGAACTGCTCTACATCCCGAACATCCCGCACCACGCCGCGCCCGACGGTGCCTCCGACGCCGACAACCCGGTCGTGCGCGGCCCGGTCGGCCTGCTCGACGAATACCCCGAGCACCAGCGGGTGCCGCACTGGGAGACCGCGACCGACCTCGGGATCCTCGACAACGAGCGCGCCGTCAAGATCTCCGGCGCGATGTTCACGATGCAGCGCGGCGCCGGCGCCACGCTCGCCCGTGCCCTGTGCCAGTACGGGCTCGACCTGAACGCCGACGTGCACGAGGAGATCCGCCCGCCGTCGCTCGTCACGACCGCGACGCTCACGGCCACCGGTCAGCTCCCGAAGTTCGCCGACGACGCCTACGCGATCGAGCGTGACGACCTGTGGTGCGTGCCGACGGCGGAGGCATCGCTGACCTCGCTCTACAACGACGAGATCCTGGCCGGCGACGAGCTGCCGATCCGCGTCATGGCCTTCAGCCCGTCGTTCCGTCGCGAGGCCGGCTCCGCGGGCCGCGACACACGCGGCATGTTGCGGGCCCACGAGTTCGACAAGGTCGAGATGCTGGCCTTCGCGCGGCCCGACCAGGCGCCTGCCCTGCTCGACGACATGGTCGATCGGGCCGCGCGTGCGGTCGAGGGGCTGGGCCTGCCGTACCGGGTCATCGAGATCTGCACCGGCGACATGGGCCAGAGCCATCACCGCACCTACGACGTCGAGGTCTGGGCGCCCGGCGCCGGGACCTGGCTCGAGGTCTCGTCGGTGAGCTGGTTCGGCGACTACCAGGCGCGGCGTGGCAACGTTCGGTTCCGCCCGGTCGGCGACGACGGCCAGCCGGTGAAGGGCACCGAGTTCGTCCACACCCTGAACGGGTCCGCGCTCGCCGTGCCGCGCGTGTGGGCGGCGATCGTCGAGCACTACCGGAACCCCGACGGCTCGGTGACGGTGCCCGACGCGCTGCGTCCGTACATGCGCGGCATCGACGTCATCACGGCGAGCTGACGATGACCGACTGGGCTGCCGATCGCGACCTCGACCGGATCCGCGACCGTCGCGTCCAGTACGAGACGGCCGGGCTCGAGATCGGCGATGTCGCAGCCGACCCGATGGACCAATGGCACCGCTGGCACGACGATGCGTTCGAGGCCGGCCTCGTCGAGCCGAACGCGATGACGCTGTCGACGGTCGACGCGGACGGTCACCCGGACGCCCGCATCGTCCTCGTGCGGGGTGCCGACGCCGACGGCTTCACCTTCTTCACCAACTTCGAGTCCGCCAAGGCCGTGCAGATCGCGCAGTGTCCGGTCGTGTC
>JAUHYJ010000302.1 GCA_030425785.1 Acidimicrobiia bacterium
ACGACGGACTCCTCGCTCATGATGTTGACGTTGCAGAAGACGCCGCCGATCTGGTCGGCGACCTCACGCCCGAGCTCTTCGTTGATGTCGAAGATGGCGACCTTGGCGCCCGCCGCTGCGAGTGCCTTGGCCGTGGCCCGCCCCAGCCCGGACGCTCCCCCGGTGACGACCGCCGCGGTCTCCCCAGCCGTGATCTGCATGTCAGTTCCCCTCCGTCGGTCGTTGCATGACGACGAGCGACCGTAGTCGGCCGTCGAGGCTCCGCCGGAGGCGGGCGACGGTCACCCGGCCCGCTCGTCGACGTCGAGGTGGTGGGTCAAGCCGTCGCGGACGTCGCTGCATCGAGGGGGAGCCGAGCGAGGACCGCCGCGCCATCCGCCTTCGCGACGATGTCGAGCGAGCCGCCCACCTCTGCGGCCCGTTCCCGCATCGAGGCGACGCCGACGCCCGGCACCCACTCGCCCGCCGAGCGGCCGGCGTCGCAGACCGTGAGCACGAGTTCCCGCTCGTCGTGCACGATCGACAGTCGAACCTGATCGCCGCCGCTGTGGCGCGCCGAGTTCGTCACGGCCTCGGTGGCGATCCGGTACGCGGCGACCTCGACGGAGGCGCGCAGCGCGGGCAGCTCGCCGGCGTCGATGACGACGTCGACCGGAGCACCCGTGGGTGTGCGCGTGCCGCGCAGCTGCTGGCGGAGTGCGGCCACGAGACCGAGCTCGTCGAGCGCGGGCGGGCGCATGTCGTACACCAGCCGCCTGATCTCCGCGACGGCCTCCTTGGCGTCGGTTCGGAGGCCACGCAGCAGCGCATCGGCCCCGGCTGGGTCGAAGCCCATGGTGTTCCGCGCCGCGGCAGCGGTGTGAGCGATGCCCGACAAGGTCGGGCCGAGGCCGTCGTGGAGGTCGCGTCGGAGGCGTCGGCGCTCTTCCTCGATGGCGGTGATGGCCGCCGACCGCGACTGCTGCAGGTCGAGCGCGAGCGCCCGCGCCCGTAGTGTCTGGGCGAGGAGTGGGCCGACGATGCGGAGCACCTGGACGTCGTCCGGCGACAGCGCCAACTCGCCCGGCCGGAGCCCCACGACGATCTCGCCGACCGAGGCGTCGCCGCCCGAGAGCGGCAGGCGCCGGGCGTCGGTGACGAGCGTGCCCGATGCGGCGAGCTCCTCGCCGTCGACGACGATCGCCGCGTACGGGAGCACCAACGCCTCGCGGATCGCCCGCAGCGCGAGCAGTGGGTCGTCGCCGATGCGGTCGGCCACGGTGGTGGCAGCCGAGAGCGGATCGGGGCGGTCGCCGAACAGCAGCTCGTCGACCAGCCCGCGCAACACCACCCACAGTGGGTGGACGCCGGCGGCGAGGATCAGCCCGATGACCGCGTACGTCGGCGGGCCCGGATCGTCGACGCCGAGCGGAGCGAGCGCGACCCCGACCGCGATGAAGACCGACACATACGTCACCGCCACGACCGTGAGTACGACGGCCGCGACCACGGATGCCCGGATGTCGATCAGCCGGGGTCGACGGATGCCGATCGCCATTGCCGGTGGAATGGTCGCGGCCGGGATGCCGACGGCGACGGCGACTCCGAACGCGAAGGGGAGCACCATGCTCGCCAGCGCCGTGACGAGTGCGGCGAGGCCGAGCCACAGGATCGGTTCCTGATCGAGGTCGTCACCGCACTCGAGCACCCACCAGCCGTGCCCCAGCAATGCAACCGCGCCGACAATGGCGAGCGTGACGGCGACCGCGCCGTCGAACGAGACGAGCGCAGTGGCGAGCACACCGGCGCCCCCGGCGGTCGCCCACGCACAGAACTCGACCCAGTGGTCGGTGCGCGGCTGCGGATAGGCGAGCACGGCGAACGACGCCGGCAGGAGCACGACCGCACCGCCGAGATGCCAGGCCAGCTCGTCGTGCCCCGTGGCGCCGACGAGAGCGGTGAGGGCGATGCCCACGGCGGCGGCGAGGAGGCCGACACCGGCGAGCCGCGCCCTGGTTCCGAGCAGGACGAGCCCTGAGGCGGCGGACGACACGACCAGGAGGCCCGCGACCAGGCCGACCGCAACGGTGTTCACGGCACCGAGCCCAACCCGCCCTCGCGGGCCCGCACGATCGCCTCGCCGCGGCCCGCGACCTGCAGCTTCGAGAAGATCGAGGTGAGGTGGTTGCTCACCGTCTTCGTCGAGAGGTACAGGTCGGCGGCGATCTCCGCGTTGCGCTTGCCCTGTGCGAGCAGGTCGAGGATCGATCGCTCCCGCTCGGTGAGCTCGGGGAACGGGTCGTCCGCCGCGACGAGGGGTGGCGGCTGCGAGAAGTAGCCGAGCACCCGGTTGGCGACGCCGGGGCCGAAGATCGCCTCGCCGGCGACGACGGCGTGGACGGCGCGCACGATGTCGTCCTCGTCGGCCTCCTTGAGGAGGTAACCCTGCGCGCCCGCCTGCATGGCGGTGAAGACGGTGGCATCGTCGTCGTGCATGGTCAGGACGAGGACCCGGGTGGCCGGTGCGAGCTGCCGGAGCTGCCGGGTCGCCTCGATGCCGTCGGTCTCGGGCATGCGGATGTCCATGAGCACGACGTCGGGCTCGGTGTCGCTGACAACGCGGACCGCCTCGGCGCCGTCCGCGGCCTCGCCGACGACCTCGAGCTCGGGAATCGTGCGCAGCAGCGCCACCAGGCCGTTCCGCACGACGGGGTGATCGTCGACGACCACGATCGTGATGGGCGCGCCGGTGCTCACGCCCCCATCATGCCAGCGCGCCGATGTCCGACGCCCGGGAAGAACCTCCCGACGTGTTCCCGATCGATCGGGAGGACGTCGGGGGCTTCGGCTCTGGCCGGGGGACGTGCCGATCCGGGATCGTGCACATCGACCCGCCACGCCGTCCATCACATCCATCCATCACGTCCAGCCATCACATCCATCCATCACGTCCACCCACCACGTTGAGGTAACAATGTCCACCATCACCACGTCCACACCCACGAACCATCGCACTCCGAGCGCATCGGTCCGTGCCGGACTCGCGCTCTCCGCGCTGATCGGCGTCGCGAACCTGCCGTTCCTGGTCCCCGACATCGACTGGGGACCCGATGAGCCGCCCTATCCTCTGCTCGTCCTGGCCGCGGTCGTCGGCATGGTCTCGGTCGTGTGCGCCGTCATCGCGTGGCGATCGGGCAACCGTCGGGCGCTGCGCATCAACGCCGCCGCGCTCATCTTCAACGCGCTGATGGTCATCCCGGGCCTGTTCGGCGACACGCCGGCCTTCATCACGATCGCGTCGGCGTGGTTCGTCGTCACGACCGTGGTCGCCGTCGTCCTCACGATGCGGCGCGCGAGCGAGCCGCGGCCGGTGGTCGACTGATGTCGACGATCGATCTCCAGCAGCGTCCGGCCGTGCTGGCCGGCGAGTAGGCGTGGGCTGCGACGTGGCTCCGGGTGCTACCTGCGGTCGCGCTCATCGGCCCCGGTAGTTGGTTCGCCGGCGCCCTGGTGCGCGCCGCGGGCCTGGGCACCCTCGACGGCGAGCTCGGCTGGATCAGCGCGCCCGAGGGCGTGATCATGTCGCTCGGCGTGTCGTGGTTCGCCGCGACGTACGTGCTGCTCGGCATGACGGTCGCCCGCCGGTCGGTCCGGACCGGCATCGTCGTCACTGCGTTGGGCCTCGTCGGTGTCGGCGCCTTCGGCGGGATCTCGTTCTTCCGGGTCTTCATGGCCAAGTTCTCCGACCAAGGGCTCGACCCGGACGCCATGAACCAGGCCTTCGAGGCCACGCACGTCTGGGACATCGCGTCGCTCACGAACTTCGTGAACTTCGCGGCGTGGCTCGTCGCGGGCGTCGCAATTCTGCGGACCGCCGTGGTGCCCCGCTGGATCGGGGCGGCGTGCATCGGTGGCGTGATCGCCATCATCCTCGGGCAGGGCGCCTACATCGCGCTCGAGGTGCTGTGGCCGCTCGGCAGTGGCCTCTGGCTGGCCGCGATGGTCGGCGTTGCCCGAGCCCGCTCCACCGCGTCGTCCACCTGACGACCGATACCACTGGCGCCTCAGTGGATTCGCGTGAGGTTTCTGCGCAGAGCTCTGCGCAGAAACCTCACGCGTTTGCCAGACGGTCGCGTGGGCGGGCCGAGCGGAACCTCCCACTCGGCAGTCCGGCTGCGACACGTCAGCCGCGGCGGATGGGGCGGGCGCTTGCTACTGGTCTGGCGAGGGCTCGCTCCCTCGCGAAGACGGCGAGGCCGGCGCCGGCGATGAGGGCGATGCCGACCCACACGATGGGGTCGGGGACCTCGTCGAACACCACCCAACCCCAGAAGATGGCGAGCGGCAAGGCGACGTACTCGTACGAGGCGACGACGGCGGCGGTGCCGAGGCGGTAGGCCTGGCTCAACGAGTAGCCGACCGCCGCCGACATCAAGCCGAGCACCACGAAGATCCAGATGTCGCCCGCCGCCGGCCACACCCACGCACGCAGCAGGAACTCGAGCGCCTCACTGTCGCCGTCGCCCGCGTACCGTCCGTCGCCGGCGACGAGGAAGAAGCCGACGCTCACGACGATGAACGTCGCCTGGATGTAGATCGCCATCGCAGCGGCCGTCGATTGGCCGCCGAGCTTGCGGGTCAGCACCTGCATCCCGGCGTAGCACGCGGCCGCGGCGACCGGCAGGAGCAGGTTCCACCGCGGGATGCCTCCCCAGTCGACGCCGGGCGCCATCATCACGCCGACACCGATCAACCCGACGATGATCGCGGCGATCCGAGGGAGGCCGATCGTCTCGCCGAGCACCGGGATGGCCAGCACGGTGATGAACAGCGGGGCGACGAAGAACAGCGCCGTCGCCGCGCCGAGCGGCATCACGGCCAGCGCCGCGAAGAACGTCATGTTGGCGACGACGATCAGGACGGCGCGCAGGGCGTGCATCGCCGGTCGGTCGGTGCGGAGCAGTGACACTCCCCCTTCGAACCGGAGGATGACGAAGCTCGCCGCGATTCCGATCGCCGAGCGGACGAACACCATCTCGTGCAGCGGATACCCGTCGGAGAGGAACTTGATCAGCGTGTCGTTGATCGAGATGCAGACCATCCCGACGAGGATGAAGGCGACGGCGCGTGACTCGTGATGCAAGCGTCTCAACGTAGCCAAGCAGCCCTCGCGACCCTCTGGACGAAACCCGAAGAAACCTCGATCGTCGGGTTGAGAGTCGAACGTATGTTCGATACATTGACTGGCGAGTTCAACCGGTCATCGCGACAGCTTGATCGTAGACATGTTGGGCGGTGGCCCAGTTGTGGATGCGGCGG
>JAUHYJ010000303.1 GCA_030425785.1 Acidimicrobiia bacterium
AGCAGGTCGCGGAGGTGGAGCGGCGGCTCGATCAGGAAGCCCTGGATCTCGTCGCAGCCCGCGATGCGCAGCCGGTCGAACGCCGCCACGGTCTCGACGCCTTCGGCCACGACCGACATCCCGAGGTCGTGGGCGAGGTTGACGCTGGCCCTGACGATCGCCCACGCGCTGTCGTCGTCGGTCATGCGGTCGACGAAGCTGCGGTCGACCTTCAGCTGGTCGAGCGGCAGCCGGTGCAGGTGCTGCATCGAGCTGTAGCCGGTGCCGAAGTCGTCGATCGCGACCTGCATGCCCATCGCCCGCATGCGCAACAGCGAGCTGACCGCCGTGTCGATGTCGACGACCATCGCGTCCTCGGTGATCTCGATCAGGAGCGATGTCGCCGGTGCACCGACCGTCTCGAGGATCGACGAGATGTCGTCGACCAGGAGCGGGTCGAGCAGGTCGCGCGGGGTGAGGTTGACCGCGATCGGCACGTCGTGGCCGGCGTCGGCCAGCGCGAGCGCCGCTTCGGCGGCACGGTGGATGACGAAGCGCGTCAGCCGTCCGATGACGCCGGCGTGCACCATCAACGGCACGAACTCGTCCGGGGGGATCGCGCCGTACTCGGCGTGGGTCCAGCGTGCGAGCGCCTCGGCTCCGGTGAGGTGGCCGTCGGCGATCGAGATCTTCGGTTGGAACAGGACGTCGAGCTCGCCGTTGTCGAAGGCGTCGGGGCACGAGATGTACAGCTCGAGGCGGCGGGGCGCCTCGGCGTCGAGATCGACGTCGTACCAGATCGGTCCGACCTGGCGTCGCTTCGACTCGTACATCGCCGTGTCGGCGCGTCGCAGGAGGGTGTCGCTGTCGGTGCCCTGCTCGGGCCACCGGGCGACCCCGATGCTCGCGCCGACCTCGAAGCGGATCCCGTCGATCTCGATCCGCTCGATGAGGAGTTGGTAGATCCGCTCGATCTGGGCCTCGATCGTGCCGGGCGGCGCGTTCACCTGCTCGACGAGGACGAGCGCGAATTCGTCACCGCCGAACCGGGCGGCGATGTCGGTCGAGCGTGTCGCCGACCGCAGCCGGTCGGCGATCTCGATGAGCAGGCGGTCGCCCATGTCGTGACCGAGCGAGTCGTTGATCTCCTTGAACCGGTCGAGGTCGACCATGAGGACGACGCCGCGCCGGTCGCTGCGTGCCAGCTCGGCGGTCAGCGCGACCTCGAAGTTGAGGCGGTTGGGCAGACCTGTCAGGGCGTCGCTGCGCGCCTGCGCCTCGAGTCGTTCGACGAGCACGTCGTTCGACAGACGCGAGCTCAGGGTGCTCGCCAGCGAGGCGAAGAGGCGCCGGTCGTCGGCGTTGAACTCGTCGCGCATCCCGAGCCGGTCGGCGACGAACAGCACGCCGGAGCGGTCGGCCTCGCCGAGCACCGCCGTCGCGAGCACCCGGGTCGCGTCGAGTTGTTCGGCGAGCACGGCGGAGAGCGACGGCGAGTGTTCCGGGGTGATCTCGATGACGCCGCTGTCGGAGGTGGCGGCGATGAGGCGAGCGAGCTGCGGCGTGACCTCGACGTCGGTCAGCCGGTCGTCGGCGAGCATCCGGATCGTGGCCGTCTCGTCGCCCGCGCTGGCGAGCAGCAGCCCGGCCGAGCGGGAGCGCATGATCTGCGCGAGTTCGACGAGGCCGGTGTCGAGCGTTCGCATGCCGCGCTCGTTGGCGAGGTCGGCCGTGAAGTGGTGCAGCTGCTGCACGTCCTTGAGTCGCTGCGAGACGCGACCCGTCCGCCGGAGGAGGAGGCCGACGCCGACGAGCGGCAGCAGCGCGTAGAGCACCACGGGGCTGGATGTGGTCGACGACGCCGCGACCGTGACGGTGTACGTCCCGGCCAGCACTGCGAGGATCTGGGATTGGCCGACGTCGGCGAACAGGTGCGGACGGAAGGTGGCGTCGACGGCCATGATGACGAGCGACACCGCGAACAGGCTGATGAGCTCCGCGAGCAGGACACCGATGAGCGGCACGAGCCACTCGATCGCGTTCTCGGGGATCCGGCTGCCGAGCACGCTGCGCACGAACAGCACGGCGATACCGGTCTGGGCGACGAAGAGCGAGGCGTTCCAGCAGGCCTTGAGGAGGCCCGACCGCCGGATCAGCAGCAACGCGGCGCCGCCGCCGACGACGTACGCGACCGCGAGCCCGACCGGGCTCACGAACACGATGCCGAACATCAGCGGGATGCTGCCGAGCGACAGCGAATGGGATTCCTTGCGGATCTCGACGTGCAGTGCCGAGGCCTCGGCCAGTGCGAAGGCGAGGGCCAACAGGGGCACGGGCAGCGCCCAGGCGCCGTCGGCCCGCTCGAGGGGTGCATCGGTGGCGGCGAGCGCCGCCAGGCCGACCGCCAGGAGCAGGGCGGCGAACGCGGCAACCCGGAGCCGAGGGCTCGTGTGTGCCGCGGCTGCCGAGGCGCCGGGCTGGTCCGCGGCGAGGGTCATCGTCGGGGTGATCCGTCGGGTGTCGGCACCGTGCCCGCAGGCGGGCCTCCGGTGCGTGAGGTCACGACCAGGTGCTCCCGCGGCGGCGCAGACGACCGCTCGTGGTCCCGGCGATTCCGGTGTCCGTGTTCCTGGAGATGGTGGCGGTGATCTTCATGGCCGGTGTCGTGTCCTTCCGAGACGGCGGTGTGCAGGGGGAATATCGCTATTCGTGGTCGCTGCGTTACGCAGAGTGTCTCAAATTTCTGTCAAACCTGTCAAGGTGTTCTTCGATATCTCGCGGTCGTGTCAGGATCCGGTGTTCGGACCGCTCGACGCCCTCGGAGCACCGGCCCCGGGGGCGGAGCGTGGTGCTCCTTCCCGGGGCCGGTCTCGCGTCAGCTGAAGATCCAGCCGGCCGACGACCAGGTGGCCCCGGACCAGGTGGCACCGGACCACGTCGCCCCCGACCACGTGGCGCCCGACCACGTGGCGCCGGACCAGGTGGCTCCGGACCAGGTCGCGCCCGACCACACCGTGCCGGACCAGGTGGCCCCGGACCAGGTGGCGCCGGTCCAGCCGCCGCCGCTCCAGGTGGCGCCCGTCGGCTCGATCAGCCCGGAGGCGGCGCCGGCGGCGGTGGTGAACAGCTGCTGGGGTGCCCAGAAGCGCTGGCCGTTGACGACGGCGTTGGCGGCCTCGTAGCGGCCGACCCCGTCCTTCTTCTGGTTCCAGCCGTCGACGTCCCGCGACCACTGCTGGAGCGTCGCCTTCACCTGATCGGGCGTGTACTCGGGGTGGTACTGGACGATCGCGGCGGCGACGCCGGCGGCGACGGCGGCGGCCTGCGACGTGCCGGATCCGAGGAACAGGTCGTTCCCGAGGCGGGCACTCGGCATCGCCTGGTCGACCGTCGAACCCGGGACCCGGTACGAACCGATCGAGCGACCCGGGGCCACGACGTCGGGGTTGCGGACGCCGTCGCCGGTCGCCGACCAGCTCGGGATGCTGTAGTCGTGGTACTTGCGACCCCAGTAGTTCTTCTTCTCGGTCACGTCGGTGGCACCGACGGAGATCACGAACGGGTCGACCGCCGGCGAGTCGAGGTGTCCCTGGGTCTCGCCGCGGTTGCCGGCGGCGACGACGACGATGATGCCGGCCTTCCACGCTCGCTCGGCGGCTGCCGACAGCGCGTCGCCGACGTGGGTGGAGACGCCGGCCTGGCCGAGGCTGAGGTTCAGGACCCGGATGTTCAGGCCGTCGGTGTTGCGGTGCTCGACGACCCAGTCGATCGCGGCGACCACCTGCGGCACCGTCGTGACGCCGTCGTTGCCGGCGACCTTCAGGCTGACGATGCGGGCACCGGGTGCGATGCCCGGCGCGTTGTTGCGCTCGCCGGCGATGATGCCGGCCATGTGCGTGCCGTGGCCGTAGGTGTCGAGGTACGCCGTCGCGGGCGAGGCGCCCTCGAACGACAGGTCGGGGCCGTGGAGGACCTTGCCGTCACGGTCGAGACCGGAGACCGGCGAGACGCCGGTGTCGATCACGGCGACGTCGACGCCGGTGCCGGCCGAGGTCTTCTCGGAGGAGTTGGCGACGAGCTGTCGGAGCGAGGCGAGCGGCAGCGGATTGCTGATGTCGCTCGAGTGCAGCATCTCGACCATCGAGGTCTCGATCGTGCCGACGTCGTCGGGTTGTGGTGCGGTGCCGCCGGACAGGCCCACGGCGGGCAGCGCAGCGGCCAGCGCGAGCCCGAGGGCCGACAGGGAACGGAATCTCATGACCAGGTGCTCCCTGCGCACGCCGCGCTGGACTCGCTCTGCGCTTCGGGGTTGGTCGAGGTCGTGGTGGACCGAGTACGCACGGGGGGTACCGCCTTCAGTGTGGTGTGTGGTCGATAGTTGACAACGAGTGCGGGAATGTGCGCTCCACGTCGCCATTTCGTGTTGATAACGCAAAGAGTGACAGCTCGAGCACGCGTCGTCCACTCAAGCCTCACTCAAGAACCCCGCCAATTGCTCAAGTCCCGGCGGACCTGGTTGGCTGGATCGATGCCCGGCGAGCAGCCCGATCACTGGTTCGAGGCGATCGCCGACCATCTGGGGGCCGCCTACCTGCGGTACTCGTTCACCAAGGGAACCCGGCAGGAGATCGACCACCTCGTCCTCGCGCTCGGGCTCGAGCCGGGGATGCGAGTGCTCGACGTCGGGTGTGGCCCGGGCCGTCACGCCCACGAACTCGCTCGCCGCGGGGTCGTGGTTCACGGCGTCGACGTCAGCCAGACCTTCATCGACCTCGCGACGGCCGGCGCTCCGGCCGGCGCCACCTTCCGACGACTCGATGCCAGGGCGCTGCCGTTCGACGCCGAGTTCGACGCGGTGATCTGCCTGTGCCAGGGCGCGTTCGGGTTGATGACGGCCGACGGGCACGACGCCACGGTGCTCGGTGGCATCGCCCGGGCGCTGCGCCCGGGCGGGCGGTTGGCGCTGTCGGCGTTCTCCGCCTACTTCGTCGTCAAGCACTGGCCCGACGCCGAGTTCGACGCCGAGACCGGCGTGAACCACGAGCTGACCGAGGTGCGCGACCCCGACGGGCGGGTGGCCGAGGTCGACCTCTGGACCGGCTGCTACACGCCGCGCGAGCTGCGACTGCTCTGTGGCACGGTCGGGCTCGACGTCGACGCCATCAGCTCGGTCGAGCCCGGTGCCTACGGTGACGCGCCGCCGACGGTCGACTCGGCCGAGTTCCTCGTCGTCGCGACCCGTCGTTGACGGCGACGCCGACGCCGCGGACCACCTGATGAGGGGCGGGTTTGCTTGTGGCGGGGGCCTGGTAGCATGG
>JAUHYJ010000304.1 GCA_030425785.1 Acidimicrobiia bacterium
GACCGTCGTGTTCCTCGGGGTGCCCTCGTCGGCGACCCCCGCCTTCAAGGCCGTCGTGATCATCGTGCTCTACCTCGCCCAGTCGTCGCGTGCCCGAGCGGTGTTCGCCCGCCTGCGCTCGAGCGCCCGCCGGGAGGCGATGGCATGAGCGACACGACGACCAACTCGACCGCGACCCCGACCGTCGAGGTCGACACGGACGACGCAGGACGGGGCGGCCTGCGACGTGTGCTCGCCCGCCACAGCGATGCGGTGTCGACCGGTGCGGCGCTGCTGATCTTCCTCGCGATGGTCGTGTACGGCCAGCTCGCGTACGGCCGCATCATCCAGTACTCCACGCTGTCCAACCTGCTGATCAACAACGCCCACCTGGTGATCCTCGCCGTCGGCCTCACGTTCGTGATCCTCACCGGCGGCATCGACCTGTCCGTCGGCGCGGTCATCGCGCTCAGCAGCGTCGCCGGCGTGATGCTCGCCCAACAGGGTGTCCCGTGGTGGCTCGTCGTCGCGGTGATGATCCTCATCGGATCGACCGTCGGCCTCGTGTCGGGTGTGCTGGTCGAGTTCTTCGAGATGCAGCCGTTCATCGCGACGCTCGCGATGATGTTCCTCGCCCGCGGGTTGGCGTCGACGCTGAGCACGGTGCCCGAGCGGCTCGACCCCGACTCGCCGATCAAGGAGTTCGCGCACCCCTTCAAGCTGGTCGACGGCGAGAAGGTGAACGACCTCGTCGTCACGCCGGGGGTCATGATCGCGACCGCCGTCGTGCTCACCGGGCTGTTCCTCCTGCGCCGGACGAGGTTCGGTCGCACGGTGTACGCGATCGGCGGATCGGAGAGCTCCGCCGACCTCATGGGCCTGCCCGTCCGCAGCACGAAGCTCTGGGTGTACGTCATCAGCGGCACCCTCGCCGGCGTCGCCGCCCTCGTGTACACCTCGCGCCTCGGGAGCGCTCAGAACATCACCGGCATCGGCTGGGAGCTCGACGCGATCGCCGCCGTCGTGATCGGCGGCACCCTGCTCACCGGCGGGTCCGGCTCGCTGCTCGGCTCGGTGATCGGCGCCCTCGTCCTCGGGCTGATGGTGGTGCTGATCACCCGGGACGGGGGCATCCGACCGGAGATGACCACGATCATCACCGGCGGGATCCTGTTCGTCTTCGTGCTGCTCCAGCGTGCGATCAAGGGGAGGCGCGCGTGACGGACGACCGATTCGTCGTCGGTGTCGACTTCGGCACGCTGTCCGGCCGGGCCGTCGTCGTGCGTGTCTCGGACGGCGCCGAGCTCGCCGCCGCCGTCCACGAGTACGCACACGGTGTGGTGGACACCACGCTGCCGTACACGGGCGCGACGCTGCCGCCCGACTGGGCGCTCCAGGTGCCCGACGACTACCGGGACGTGCTCCGCCACGCCGTGCCCGAGGCCGTCGCGTCCGCCGGTGTCGACACCGATGCGGTCGTCGGCATCGCAACCGACTTCACCGCCTCGACGCCCCTGCCGGTGCTCGCCGACGGGACGCCGCTGTGCGAGGTCGTCGAGTACCGCGACCGACCGCACGCCTACGTCAAACTGTGGAAGCACCACGCCGCCCAGCCGCACGCCGACCGCATCAACGCCGCCGCCGCCGAGCGCGGCGAGCCGTGGCTCGCCCGGTACGGCGGTTTCATCTCGAGCGAGTGGGAGTACGCGAAGGCGCTCCAACTGCTCGAGGAAGATCGCGAGCTCTACGACCGGATGGACCACTGGGTCGAGGCCGCCGACTGGATCGTCTGGCAGCTGTGCGGCGCCTACGTCCGCAACCCGTGCACGGCCGGCTACAAGGGCATCCGCCAGGACGGGCGATACCCATCGCTCGACTTCGAGCGCGCGCTCCACCCGGACTTCGCCGGGTTCGCCCACGACAAGCTCGGCGCCGAGATCGGACGGCTCGGCGGGCGCGCCGGAGGCTTGACGGCTTGCGCCGCCGAGTGGACCGGTTTACGCGAGGGCATCGCCGTCGCCGTCGGCAACGTCGACGCCCACGTCACTGCGCCCGCGGCCCGCGCCGTCGAGCCCGGCCAGATGCTGGCGATCATGGGCACGTCGACGTGCCATGTCATGAACCACGACCGGCTCGCCGAGGTGCCCGGAATGTGTGGTGTGGTCGACGGCGGCATCGTCGACGGGCTCTACGGGTACGAGGCCGGTCAGTCGGGCGTCGGCGACATCTTCGCCTGGCACGCCGAGCACCACGTGCCGGGCTCGTACCACGACGCCGCGCGGGCAGCCGGTCAGTCGATCCACGAGTACCTCACCGAACGATCGTTCTCAGAACCCCCCGGCGCGCACGGGCTGGTCGCGCTCGATTGGGTGAACGGCAACCGGTCGGTGCTCGTGGATGCCTCGCTGTCCGGTCTGGTCGTCGGACAGACCCT
This sequence comes from Acidimicrobiia bacterium, assembly GCA_030425785.1. Lineage (GTDB taxonomy): Bacteria > Actinomycetota > Acidimicrobiia > Acidimicrobiales > Ilumatobacteraceae > Ilumatobacter. The sequence goes on from JAUHYJ010000304.1 coordinate 2,414, forward strand.
CGCCACCCGCGCCGAGCACGTGTACCGAGCGCTGCTCGAGGCGACGGCGTTCGGCACCCGCACGATCGTCGAGACGTTCGCCGCGTCCGGCGTGCCGGTCACCGAGTTCGTCGCGGCCGGCGGGCTGCTGACGAACCGGGCGCTCATGCAGATGTACGCGGACGTGCTGCGGATGCCGATCTCGACGATCGGTTCCGACCAGGGCCCGGCGCTCGGATCGGCGATCCATGCCGCCGTGGCCGCCGGTTGTCATCCCGACGTGCTCGCCGCCAGCCGTGCCATGGGCCGGATCGAGCGCGACGTGTACCGACCCGACCCGGCCGCCGCCGACGTCTACGACCGTCTGTACGCCGAGTACGTCCACCTGCACGACCACCTCGGTCGCGGCGGGAACGACGTCATGAAGCGGTTGCGGGCGATCCGTCACGAGGTCGTGCGATGACCGAGACCGACACCGTCACGGCGCTGCGCGAGCAGCTCTGTGCGCTGCACGCCGAGCTGCCACGCAACGGGCTCGTCGTGTGGACCGCCGGCAACGTCAGCGCCCGGATCCCCGACAGCGACATGTTCCTGATCAAGCCGTCCGGGCTGTCGTTCGACGACCTCACCCCGGAGTCGATGGTGCTGTGCCGGCTCGACGGCACCGTCGTACCCGGCTCGCTCGGCTCGGAGTTCAGCCCGTCGTCCGACACGGCGTCGCACGCGTACGTGTTGCGGCACCGACCTGACGTCGGCGGCGTGGTGCACACGCACTCGCCGTACGCCACCGCGTGGGCGGCGCGGCACGAACCGATCCCATGCGTGATCACCGGGATGGCCGACGAGTTCGGCGGCGAGATCCCGGTCGGACGGTTCACCACGATCGGGGACGAGTCGATCGGCGAGATCATCGTCGAGACCCTTGCCGGTCATCGCTCGCGAGCGGTCCTGCTCGCGAACCACGGGGTGTTCACGGTCGGGCGCGACGCCCGCGACGCCGTGAAGGCCGCGGTCATGTGCGAGGACGCCGCCCGCACCGTGCACCTCGCCCGCCAGCTCGGTGAACCGGTGCCGATCGAACCGCACCACGTCGACGCCCTGTTCGACCGCTACCAGAACGTCTACGGCCAACGCGCCAGAGGAGACCACTGATGTCCCGCTCGATCGTCCCCGACCTCGCGACCTACGAGGTCTGGTTCCTGACCGGCAGCCAGACGCTGTACGGCGAGGAGATCCTCGCCCAGGTCGCGAGCCAGTCGCAGCGGGTCGTCGACATGCTGAACGACGCCGACGACATCCCGTGCACGGTGGTGTGGAAGCCGGTGCTGACGTCACGCGAAGCGATCCTCGACGTGATGCTCGAGGCCAACGCCGCCAAGCACGTCGTCGGCGTCATCACCTGGATGCACACCTTCAGCCCGGCCAAGATGTGGATCGCCGGGCTGTCGGCGCTCGACACGCCGATGTTGCACCTGCACACCCAGGCGGACACGGAGCTGCCGTGGGGCACCATCGACTTCGACTTCATGAACCTGAATCAGGCGGCGCACGGCGACCGCGAGTTCGGGTACATCGAGACGCGCCTCGGCGTCGCCCGCACGACGGTGGTCGGGCACGCGACCGACCCGACCGTGACGGCGCGCATCGGCGACTGGTGCCGGGCGGCGTGCGGGCGCCAGGCCGCTCGCAACATGAGCGTGGCCCGGTTCGGCGACAACATGCGCTACGTCGCCGTCACCGAGGGCGACAAGACGGAAGCCGAGGCGATCTTCGGGTCGCAGATCAACACGTGGGGCGTGATGGATCTGGCCACGCTCGTGCACGACGCCAGCGAGGCGGCCGTCGACGAGCTGGTGGCCGAGTACCTCGATCTCTACGACGTCGTGCCGTCGCTGCGTCCGGGCGCCCAGCGTCACGACGCCCTGCGCTACGGCGCCGCCATCGAGGTCGGCCTGCGCAGCTTCCTGACCGACGGTGGCTTCACCGCGTTCACGACCAGCTTCGAGGACCTCGGCACGTTGCGACAGCTGCCCGGTCTCGCGGTCCAGCGCCTCATGGCCGACGGCTACGGCTTCGGCGCCGAGGGCGACTGGAAGACGGCCATGCTCGTACGGATCGCCGCGGTGATGGGTGCCGGGCGGCCGGGCGGCGCGTCGCTGATGGAGGACTACACGTACCACATGGTGCCGGGGGAGGAGCTGTCGCTCGGCGCGCACATGCTCGAGGTCAGCCCGTCGCTGTCGAGCGAGCGCGCCCGTCTCGACGTGGCGCCGCTGTCGATCGGTGGCAAGGAAGATCCGGTCCGGCTCGTGTTCACCGCCGACGCGGGGCCGGCCGTCGTGCTCGCCCTGTCGGACATGCGCGACCGGTTCCGCCTCGTCGCCGCCGAGGTCGAGTGCGTGCCGCTGCCGGCACCGATGCCGAACCTGCCCGTCGGCCATGCGGTCTGGCGGTCGAAGCCCGATTTCCGGACGGCGGCGACCGCCTGGCTGGCGGCCGGCGCGTCGCACCACACGGCGATGTCGAACCAGATCGCGACCCGAGTGGTCGAGGACTTCGCCGTGATGACCGGCGTCGAGCTGCTCGTCATCGACGACACGACGACGATCGAGTCGGCCGAGCGCGAGCTCCGGCTGAACCAGGCGACGTTCCGCTGACGGAGGTCGCCGCGCCGGGCGCGCGTGCGACCCGACGACCGATCCTCGCGCCCGGTCGAGCTGCGTCACACGCCGGTGCCCCCGCCACCGTGGTGTGGGTGGCGGGGTCGGCGGTGCTGGTGGTGAGCGCAGTCGGTCAGTGGACGAGCTGGAGTTGTTCGTCCCGGTCCTGGTCCTTGGTGGGCTCGGGTGGTCGGCCTCGAGCCTTCCCGGGTGGCGGGTCGGGTTGGGTGATGCGGGGTGG
>JAUHYJ010000305.1 GCA_030425785.1 Acidimicrobiia bacterium
GCTCGACGAGACCATGCCGGGCTGGCCGCTCTGGTTGCTGCGATTCGAGTGCTCGCTCGTCTACGCGGCGTCGGGGTGCAGCAAGCTCGTCGATCCCGACTGGTTCGGCGGCACCGTCACATGGGGTCGCGTCACCCTCGGCGAGGCGATGATCCGCGACTCGATCCTGCCGGCCGCCGTGCAGGACCTCCTCCTCGACCGCTCGTTCCACACCGTCGCCGCCAAGGTCGTCGTGCTCACCGAGCTGTTCATCGCCGGCGGATTGTGGTGGCGACGGACCCGCCCGTGGGCGGTCGCCGTCGCCGTCGCGTTCCACGTCTCGATCGAGGTCAGCGCCCAGGTGCAGTCGTTCTCGTACCTCGCCGTCGTCGTGCTGGTCGTGTGGGCCGACCCCGACCTGAGGTACTCGATCGCCGGGCGACGAGTTCGTAGGGTGTCGACGTGATCCCCCTCCGTCGACGTCTGATCGGGACCACTGCGTTCTCGTTCGGCGCGGTGGCGATCGCGTTCGGTGTCGCCGCGCCGCCCGAACGCTGTCCCGACCTGACGGTCGAGCGCACGCGTGCAGCCGCCGACGCCGCGACCGACTGGATCGTCGACAACCAGCTCGAGGACGGGCGGTTCCTCTACGAGTACGACCGCAGCACCGACACCGTCAGCGACGACTACAACGAGGTCCGCCACGCCGGCGTCATGTCGTCGCTGTACCAGGCGGCGGCCCGCGGCCACGACGGCGCGCTCGCCGCGGCCGACCGAGGTCTGGTGTGGGCCGAGGACCATCTCGTCGAGCGCGACGACTGGATCGGCATGACCGACTCGAGCCGACTCTCGGCCGGCACCAACGCCCTCCTGCTGGCAGCGCTGACCGAGCGGCGGGTCGACACCGGCGACGATCGCCACGACGAGTTGATGCGGGGCCTGGCGCGCTTCCTCGTCAGCCAGGTCGAGCCGTCCGGTGCGCTCCTCGCCTACTACGACCTGCGCGACGACGCGCCCGAGGCCGACACGTACTCGATCTACTACACCGGCGAGGCGTACTGGGCGCTCGCCTACCTGCACCGCGTCGTCCCGGACGAGGGATGGGGCGCCGTCGCCGACCGGATGGGGCACTACATGGCGACGGTCCGCGACGACGTCGAGGACATCTGGCCGCCGCTGGCCGACCATTGGGCCGGGTACGGGCTCGCGGACACCGCCGCCTTCCCCGACCGTCCGGTCGGCGAGCCGCTCACCGATGCGGAGCTCGACTTCGTCCGTCGCCAGGGCGGGTTGTTCGGCCAGCGCATCCGATCGATCAGTCAGCGCTTCGGCCCCTGGGGCGTCGCGGTGCGCGGCACGTTCACCCCCCGGGGCGGCGGCTACGGCGTGTTCGGCGAGGGCACGACCGGCCTGTGGCGGGCTGCCCAGCTCGACGATCGGCTCGCCCCCGAGCGGAACACGATCGCCGACCGGGCCACGTGCATCGCCGGCCTCGCGATCGAGGCCCAGGTGACGGACGCCGAGGCCGCAGATCATCCCGACCCGGCCAAGGCGCGTGGCGCCTGGTTCATCGACGACACCACCCGAATGGACGACCAGCAACACGCTCTGAGCGGACTCCTCATGACGATCCCCATCCTCGAATCCGTCCCCGAACCGGCGAGCAGCGGCCACCCGGCGCCCATGTGGGCGCTGTGGCTCGTCGTCGTCGTCGGCACCATCCAACCGATCCGGATCGCGCTCGGTGCACCGACCGGCACCGATCGCGTCCGCCGCGCGGCCGTCGGCGTCGTCGCCGGAGCGGCGGGGTTGTTCGCGCTCGGTGCGCTGAGCGGGGTCCTGCTCGAGGCGATCGGCGTCAGCCGCCCGGCGATGCGGCTCGGCGCCGCCGCCCTGTGTCTACTGTCGGCGGGCGTCGACTTCGCCGCGCCGCGCCCACCGCCGCCGGACGACGCGCCGAGTGGCGTCGCCCGCTGGCTCGTGCCGGTGGCGGTGCCGCTGACCCTGCGGCCGGCGATGCTCGTCGCCGGCTGGAGCGTGGTCGCCGACCACAGCCTGCCGTTCTACGGGCTCGCATTGACGGTGACGGCGGTCGCAGCGATCGCTGCCGTCGCACTGATCACCGGGGACCCCGACCGCGAACCGTCGTTGATCGTCTGGGGGTCGCGCCTGCTCAGCGCCGCCGCGGTCGTCGCGTCCGTCGCGCTCATCGCGGACTCGGTCTTCGACCTCTGAGCGACGCTGGCGCCGGTCTCAGTCGGCGAGATCGACGATGACCGGCGCGTGGTCGCTCGGCTGCTTGCCCTTGCGGGCGTTGCGGTCGATCACACACCACTCGAGCCGGTCGGCGACCGACGCCGTGCCGAGCACGTGGTCGATCCGCATGCCGCGGCCCTGGTGGAAGTCGCCGCCCCGGTAGTCCCACCACGAGAACACCCGGTCGGCATCGGGGTGCTGGCGCCGGAACAGGTCGACGAGGCCCCAGTCGACCAGTGCGTCGAAGCGGTCGCGCTCGGGCCGGCTGACGTGGGTGGCACCGGCGAACTTCTTCGGGTCGTGCACGTCGACGTCGGCCGGCGCGATGTTGAAGTCGCCGGTGACGATCACGGCGCCGCTCGCCGACGACTCCGCGTCGAGGTGCTCGACCAACCGGTCGAGCCAGCTGAGCTTGTACGCGTAGTGATCGTCGTCGAGCGAACGGCCGTTCGGCACGTAGCAGCAGGAGATGCGCACGCCGCCACACGTCGCGGTGAGGATGCGAGCGTCGGGGTCGGGTTCGATGCCGTCGGCGAAGTTGGCGACCACGTCGTCGATCCCGACCTTCGAGATGATGGCGACACCGTTCCACTGGCCCTGGCCGAAGTGGGCGCACTCGTATCCCATCGCCTCGAACGTCAACGCCGGGAAGGCGTCGTCGGCGAGCTTGGTCTCCTGCATGCACAGCACGTCCGGCTGCACCTCGGCGACCCATTCCTCGACGCGCTCGAGGCGGGCGCGCAGCGAGTTCACGTTCCAGGTGACGACCCTCATGCGCCGAGCCTCACGAGTCGTCCTGGGCGCCCGCCGACTTCTTGGCGGCCCGCTTCTTCGCCGGCGCCTTCTTGGCCGCCGACTTCTTCGCCGCCGACTTCTTGGCGGCCCGCTTCTTCGCGGGCGCCTTCTTGGCCGCCGACTTCTTGGCCGTCGACTTCTTGGCCGCCGGCTTCTTGGCCGCGGACTTCTTGGTGCTCCGCCGGCGGGCCGCCGCCTTCTTCTTCGGAGGCGGCGCGTCGTCGGTCGCGTCGTCGGTCGCATCGTCGGCTGGGGACTGGTCGGCCGGTGCGTCGTCGCTCCGGTCGTCCGACGCGTCGGTCGCGGCCCGCTTGGCCGCCGCCTTCGACTTCCGTCGACGCGACGAGCGACTCGTCCGGCCCGTCGCCGGCTCGTCGGCCGGCGCCTCCGACGACTCGTCCGGCGTGTCGTCGGCCTCGGAGGACTCGTCGGACGACGCGGAGGCCATCGGCGGCAGCGCGCCGTCGACGCTGCGTCGATCGGGGACGAAGCGTTCGATCACGACCTCGACCGGGTCACCGAGCGTCAGCACCTTGCGGGCACTGGTCGGCGGCGGGTCGGCCATCAGGCGCAGCGGCAGGTAGACGAGCACGTCGTCGACCTTGGCGTACGCGCCGTGGGACGAGTAGCTGTCGACCACGCCGCTGACCTGCGAACCCACCGGGTACTGCTCGACGAACTCGAGGAACGGCATCAGCTCGTTGACGTGGTCGGTCGACTTCGGCGCCTCACTGCGCGGCGACTCCTGCTCCGCCGGCTGCTCGGCCGGCTGCTCGGCCGGCGTGTCCGCCGCCTGCTTCGCGGCGCCCTTCTTGCGCACCCGACGCTTCGCCTGCTCCTTCGAGTCGGTCGGCGAGCCGTCGGACTTGTTGTTGCGCCTGGCCGCCTTGATCGACTCGCGGCTCTTGGGCCCGCGGACCGGGTTGCGGTCGACGAAGACCCAGCCGACGTGCGGCACCGGCTTGCCGCCGATGAGGCGGCCGTGGTCGAACAGCCAGCCGTACTCACCGTGGAACTCCTGGAACGAGTCGTTCGAGAGGACACCGGCGCGCGCCTTGTGGGCGATCGCCAGGATGAAGGCGTCGCCGCGGCCGACCGCACCCGCCGGTGGCGTCACGATCTCGTTGTTGGCGATCGCCTGATCGAAGGCCTTGACCTCCTTCTTGGCGATCCGGTGACCGAAGGTCGCGTCGACGACGACCGTCAACTTGTGATCGGGATACTCCGAGCGGAACGCGTCGACCGCCTCGGTCAGCTGGTCGAGGCTCGGCTTGTCGCGGCCCTCGGTGGCGATGTTCGATCCGTCGACGATGAACAGTTCGGGGAGTTCGTTGTTGTTGGTCATGTGGAGTGTGTTGGTCCTTCAGGGCGCTCGACCTGACGCAGCGTGGCGCTGGCGTCACGGGGAATCGGCCCGGCGCCCATGGTAGGTCGCCGGACGCCGCCGCCCACCGATCGGCCTCATCCGTCGTCACAACGGGTGAACCCGAGGTGTGGACGCGGTGAATATCACCCGAATCAGCGCGCCCCGACTGTCGCAGAGATGACGAACGTGTTACAAACGGCGTTCTCACACCGGCGCGACGTTGCGCCGGCACGACACCTTGGAGGTCGAATGTCCCCGACTCAACGCAGCGCCCACCGCGGGCGCCGCCGGATCGGCGCACTGCTCGCCGCCGGCCTGATTGCCGGAGCCGGCGTCGCTGCGACGACGTCGCTCAGCCCGGTCCAAGCGGCCGAGGGCGACACGGTGCAAATCCTGTCGTTCAACGACTACCACGGCCACGTCGAAGACGACACGGCCGGCACGATCGACGGGTCCTTCGAGGGGCCTGCCGCCGGCGGTGGCGAGTACCTGTCCGCCAAGCTCGCCGAGCTGCGTGACCCGACCGACTCGTTCACCGTCGCCGCCGGCGACCTCATCGGTGGGTCGCCGTTCTTCTCCGGCCGGTTCCACGACGAGCCGTCCGTCGAGTCACTCAACGAGATGGGCCTCGACTTCTCGGGCATCGGCAACCACGAGTTCGACGAGGGCATCGCCGAGCTCATCCGCATGCAAGAGGGCGGATGCCATCCCGACGACGGCTGCTACTTCCCCATGGATCCGTACGCCGGCGCCGAGTTCCAGTGGCTGGCCGCCAACGTCGACGGGTCGGCGACGACCGAGCCCGGCCTCGACACCGCGTTCGAGGCGGCGATCCCGCCGTACACGATCGAGACCGCCGACAACGGCGAGAAGATCGCCTTCATCGGCA
>JAUHYJ010000306.1 GCA_030425785.1 Acidimicrobiia bacterium
GATCGCGTTCCGTCACGAACTCGTCGAACTCATCGCGCGCCCGCGCGACGGCATCGCGTTGGGTGGCGGTCGGTGGGCCGGTCGTGTCGCCGTGCCAGCGGGCGACACGTTCGACGAGCGCCCTGATCGACGGCGTGTCCGGCTCGTCGAGCGCGGTTCGGTCGGCATCGCCACAGAGCCTGATCGCAGCGTCGTCGAGAAGCCGTGCCGCGGCGTCGGCGCGACCGAGCAGGTCGGCCCCGCCTGGTGTCTGCACGATCGTCGCGCGGAGGTGACGGAGGCGCTCGCGGAGCCGATCGACGTCGCGTTCGGCGCCGGCGACGAGACGGGCCAGGTCGGCGGTCTCGAGACGGAAGGCCGGTTCGTCCGCGTTCGAGACGGCAGGAACGGCACGAACTTCGAACGATTCGGGGCCGGCGAGCACCACCGGCGCGTCACCGGTGTCGAGCCGGACGACCTCGACCCGGTAGCTGCCGGGCGCCACGAGTTGTCCCTGGGGTGGATGGTCCCAGGGCGCTCGGAAGCCGTCCGGCTCGAGCGACACCGGGTCGGCCGGTGGCCGCCGGAGGTCCCAGGTCGCGCGGTGCAGACCGGCCGTGTTGGCGGCCGGCACCATGCGCACGACCTCGCCGTCGGCGGTACTGACCCGCAGCACGAGGGCCGGTGACTCCTCGAGCCGTTCGTCGCGGAGCACGTCCCAGCCGGGGAACCCGATGTCGTCGCCGTCCGCCGCCAGCTTCCGCTCGATGACACGTCGTTGCTCCTTGCCGCTGCGGATGTCGTCGGTGAGGTGGTACGTGAAGATCGCCCCGACGTCCGGGTTCGGTTCGCGGAACGCCGTCGACCCGAGCGCCGGCTGTCCCACGCCCTGCATCGGCTGGTACGGCACGTACCACCATGCGTCCCGGACCGGGCCGAGCGCGACGGGCGCCTCGACGTGCTCGGCCAGTGAGCGGAGCGGCCCGTAGTCGTCGAGCACGTAGATGCCGCGCCCGAACGTGCCGACGACGAGGTCGTCGTCGCGTCGCTGGATGGCGAGGTCGCGCACGGCGATCGTCGGCAGGTCGAGGCGGTGCCAGGTGCGGCCGCCGTCGAGGGTCACGTGGACGCCGCGCTCGGCGCCGACGAAGATCAACTCTGATCGTTCGTGGTCCTGTTCGACGGACCACACGATCGTGTCGCCGGGCAGGTCGCCGACGATCGACGTCCAGGTGCGACCCCGGTCGCGGCTCTCGAACAGGTACGGCTGGTCGTCGCCGCTCTTGTGATCGTCGGCGGCGACGATCACGGCGTCGGGATCGTGACGGGAGGGCTCGAGGTCGTTCACGAAGGCGGCGTCGGGCAGGCCGTCCGGCGTCGCCATCCGTTGCCAGGAGCCTCCACCGTCCTCGCTGACGTGGAGCAGGCCGTCGTCGGTGCCGACGTACAGCAGGCCCTCGACGAGCGGCGACTCGGCCATGGCGGTGATGGTGGCGTAGTCGGACATCGCGCCGTGGTCCCAGAGGGAGTCGACGCTGCGGACCGGACCGTCGACCCGCAGTCCGTACCGGTTGGCATCGGTCGTCAGGTCGTCGCTGATCGGTGCCCACGAATCGCCGCGATCGTCGCTGCGCCAGACCCGCTGCGACGCCACGTACAACGTGCCGGGCCGGTGCGAGCTCACGACGATCGGCGTGTCCCAGTTCCAGCGTTCGGGCGGGTCGCCGGGCGCCGGCACGGGTCGGATGTCGGTGCGCTCCATCGTCGACGTGTCGTGCCGGAAGACGTTGCCGTTCTGCAGTTCGACGTAGCTGATGCGCCCGTCGTGCGGGTCGAACGCGGCGTGGTAGCCGTCGGCGCCGAGGACGACCATCCAGTCCTGGTTGCGGACGCCGTCGCAGTGCATCGTGCGGGTCGGGCCGCGCAGCGTCCCGAGGTCCTGCGCGCCGCCGAGCACGTTCGTGAACGGCACCGAGTCGTCGACGGCGACGCGGTAGAACTGCGAGATCGGCAGGTTCGAGACGTGACGCCACTCGTCGCCGTCGTCGAAGCTCTCGTACAGGCCGCCGTCGCACCCGACGATCAGGTGGCGGGCGTCGGCCGGGTCGATCCAGAGCACGTGGTTGTCGGAGTGCTTGTTGGTGCCGCTCTCCAGCCGGCGGAAGTTCGCGCCGCCATCGGTGGTGACGTGGAGGAACACGTCGACCTGGTACACCCGCTCGGCGTCGACCGGCGACGCGAACAGCTCCTGGTAGTAGTGGGGGCCCGTCCCGCCGCTGACGTACTCGTTGCGCCGCTCCCAGGAGCGCCCGCGTGTGGTCGAACGGTAGAACCCCTGCTCGTCGTCGTCGGCCGCCTCGATCGTCGCGTACACGAGGCGCGGATCGGCCGGCGTGACCGCGAGGCCGATCCGGCCCATGTCGGAGTTCGGGAGGCCGGCATCGATGCGGGTGAACGAGGCGCCGCCGTCGTTCGAGACGTGGATGCCCGACCCGGGCCCTCCGGCGAGGAACGACCACACTCGTCGACGCCGCTGGTACGTGGCGGCGATGACGGTGTCGGGATCGTCGGGCGCGAGCACGATGCTGGTGACGCCGGTGTCGTCGTCGACGTGCAGGATGCGATCCCAGGCCTCGCCGCCGTCGGTGGTCTTGTAGAGCCCGCGCTCGCCGCCGCTCGACCAGAGCGGCCCCTCCGCCGCCACGTAGACGGTGTCGCCGTCCCGTGGGTCGATCAGGATCTCGCTGATGTGCTCGGTGCGTCCGAGACCGACGTGCGTCCAGCTGTTGCCGGCGTCGAGGCTCTTGTAGACGCCGTCCCCCCATCCGACGTGCCGGCCGCTGACCGCTTCGCCGGTGCCGACCCACACGACCTCGGGTCGCGTCGGGTCGATCGTCACGCAGCCGATCGAATACGAGTGCTCGTCGTCGAAGATCGGGGTCCACGTGATGCCGGCGTTCGTGGTCTTCCACACGCCGCCCGACCCGACCGCGACGTACCAGGTGCTCGTGTCGGACGGATGGATCGCGATGTCGGCGATCCGGCCGCCCATCAGGGCGGGGCCGATGCTGCGCAGCGGCAACCCGCCGATGGCTCGCGCCAGCGGGTCGATGTCGGTGGTCTCGTCGGCCATCACGAGAACCTATGCCGCGCCGGGTGCGTCGGTCGAGCGAGTCGGGTCGTCAGCGCTTCACGCTGCCGGCCGGCGTGACCTCGGCCTCGTTCTGCAGCGCCGCCTTGAAGCTGGGCGTTGCCTGGAGCGCGATGATGTCGGCGGGCATCTCGATGTCGGCGGCGTCGAGCTCGCGCTTGACCGTCTTGATCGCGGCGTCCTTCACCTGCAGCGAGGTCGCCCGGCGAGCATCGGTCCAGAACATGGCGACGATGTCGACGGTCGAGACGTTCAGGCTCTCGACCAGCGCGATCGGCCGCGGCTCGGCCCGGATGCCGTCGACGGTGCCCAGGGCGTCCGCGATGACGCGTGTGGCGTCGGCGGCGTCGTTCTCGTACGCGATGCCGACCGTGAACTGCTGCCGGTGGTGGTCGGTGTACGTGTGGACGACGATCTCGTTCTTGTACACGTCGCGGTTCGGGATGACGACCAACTCGCCGTCGTAGCGGATGATGCGGGTCTCTCGGATGGTGATGCCCTCGACCGTGCCCGACTGGTCCATCACCTCGATCTGGTCGCCGGACCTGAACGGCTGACGGAACAGCAGGAGGATGCCCGACAGGGTGTTCTCGAAGATGTCCTGGAACGCGAAGCCGATCGCGATCGAGAAGAACCCGAGCCCGGCGAGCAGATCGACCGGACGGACCGACGGGAAGGTGATCGCGAGTGCGATCAGGACCACGACGCCGAGGAAGAGCCATCCACCGACCTTGCTCATCACCGTCGCGAAGCTGGGTGTGTTGCGTCGTCCGAGCGTGCGTCGCAGCAGCGCTCGGATGCCGCGGCTGGCAGCCCAACCGAGCACGACGATGACGGCGGCGACGCCGATGCGCGGGAGAAAGTCGAGCGTCGACTCCCACAGCGATGACGCCGACTCCTCGATCTCGCTCGTCGGATCGTCCGGGCTGCGCCACCACATGGTCCGCGGTGTACCCGAGACGTCGCCGCCGAAAACGCCGCCGGCGATCACGGCGCCGTGTCAGATGGTGCCGTTGTGGCCGACGACGTCGACGATGACGTGGGTGGCGCCGTAGGTGTAGACGCAGACGGTGCCGTCGTCGGACAGCTTCGTGACGAGCTCGTTGGGTCGGGTGACACCGGGTCCGTAGTTGATCGACGATGCGAGTGGCAGGTCGCCGCACGGGTAGACGGTGGCGAAGCCGGGATCGGTCGCGCCGGTGACGGTGAGGTTGATCGCGGCCGCGGCCGCGTCGAGGGGGACGTCGCCGCGCCCGGCGATCTCGATCTCCCAGGTCGAGTCGGCCGCACGGATGCCGGTGTTCCGGTACTGGTCGTCGAACGTGTCCTGGTCGCGGGAGTCGGCGTACCGCGCCGGCTCGATCGGCGTGTACGGCGAGTCGGCGGTGGTGTAGCCGACGACGTCGATGACGACATCGGCGGGCGAGTACGTGTAGACGCAGAGCGTGCCGTCGTCGGAGAGCTTGGTGATCAGTTCGTTGGGTTCGACATCGCCAGGGCCGTAGTTCGCCGATGACGCCAACGGCAGATCACCGCAGGGGTGGACGGTCGCGAAGCCGGGTGCTCGCCCGTTGACGATGGTGAGGTTGACGATCGCGGCGGTCGCGCTGTCGGGGACGTCGCCGCGCCCGGCGATCTGGATCTCCCACTCGCTGTCGGCGGGGCGGACGCCGGTGTTGCGGTACCGGTCGTCGAAGGTGTCCTCGTCGCGTGAGTCCGCGTACCGCTGCGGCGTCAACGAGCTGAACGCCTCAGCACCCGGCTCGGGCTCGGGCTCGGGCTCGGGCTCGGGCTCCGGCTCCGGCTCGGGCTCCGGCTCCGGGTTCGGGGTCGGGTCGCACGCGTCACCTACTCCGTCGGCATCGGCATCGGCCTGACCCGGGTTCGACACCGCCGGGCAGTTGTCGGACACGTCGTCGACCCCGTCGTTGTCGTCATCGGGATCACACGCGTCGCCGAGCTCGTCGCCGTCCAGGTTGCCTTGGCCAGGGTTCGACGTGTTCGGGCAGTTGTCGGCGTCGTCGGCGATGCCGTCGTCGTCGGCGTCGAGCACGAGCTCGAACGCTCCGGCGTCCTTGGCGGTGCCGGCTGGGCGGGCCTCGCCACGCTGGTCGACCTCGACGTCGTCGGCCACG
>JAUHYJ010000307.1 GCA_030425785.1 Acidimicrobiia bacterium
TTCCCCTAGCTTCTCATAAATCTCGTGCGTCACCATGCCTTGCGTGAAGAGCGCCTCGAAGGGCTCGATCGCGCTCTCGGGCAGGTGGCCGGTCTTGTGCATCGCACGGGCGAAGAAGCGGCTGTAGAGCAGGTGCAGGATCGCGTGCTCGATCCCGCCGATATACTGGTCCACGTTCATCCAGTACGCCGCCTCCTCGAGGTCGGTCGGCGTCTCCGCGCGCGGTGCGGTGAAGCGCGCGAAGTACCACGAGGAATCGACGAAGGTGTCCATCGTGTCGGTCTCGCGCCGTGCCGGGCCGCCGCAGGCCGGACAGGTCGTCCGCGACCAAGTCGGGTGGCGCGCCAGCGGGTTGCCGGGCTCGTCCAGCGTCACGTCGCGGGGCAGTTCGACCGGCAGGTTCTCGCTCTTCTCCGGGACGATGCCGCAGGCGTCGCAATGAACAACCGGGATCGGGCAGCCCCAATAGCGTTGGCGGCTGAGCCCCCAGTCGCGCAGACGGAACCGTGTGACGCCCTGCCCGACGCCGTGCTGCTCGCAGAAGGCGATCGCGGCCTCGATCGCCTCGTTCCCGGTCTGGAGCTCCGGGCCCGCGAGCGCGCGCGTGAAGCGAACCGTCTGGTCCTTCGCAGGGATGAAAGCCTGGTCGAGGACCGGACGCGGATCGTCGACCGCCTCGAAGGTCTCGATGACCGGAAGCTCGTATTTCCGCGCGAAGTCCAGGTCACGCTGATCGTGCGCCGGCACGCCGAAGATGGCGCCGGTGCCGTAATCCATCAGCACGAAGTTGGCTATGTAGACCGGCAGTTCCCACTCGGTGTCGAACGGGTACCGCGCGCGCAGGCCGGTGTCGTGACCGAGCTTCTCCGCAGTCTCGAGTGCCTCTTCCGACGTGCCGAGACGCCGGCATTCCGCGCAGAAGGCGGCGACATCGGGATCCTTTGCTTCCAGCGCCCGCGCCAGCGGGTGGTCGGGCGCGACGGCAATGAACGATGCGCCGCGCAGGGTGTCGGGCCGGGTCGTGAAGACCGTGATGTCGCCGGCAGGGGAGGGGAAGTGCACGTTCGCCCCGTGGCTGCGACCGATCCAGTTGCGCTGCATCGTCTTGATCGCGTCGGTCCAGTCGAGCAGTTCGAGGTCGTCGATCAGACGGTCGGCGTAGGCCGTGATGCGCATCATCCACTGGCGCATGCTGCGCTTGAAGACGGGGAAGTTGCCGCGGTCGGACCGACCGTCGGCCGTGACCTCTTCGTTGGCGACGACCGTGCCCAACCCGGGGCACCAGTTGACCGGCGCCTCGCTGACGTAGGCCAGGCGGTGGTCGTCGACGATCGCCTTCTGCTCCTCGGTGGTCAGCGAGTGCCAGTCGCGGCCGTCGGGGGTCGGCCGGGCCCCGATCTCGAACTCGGCGACCAGCTCACCGATCGCGCGGGCGGCTCCCTCGCCGTCGTTCGCGGCGGGGTCGAACCAGGCGTTGAAGATCTGGGTGAAGATCCATTGCGTCCAGCGGTAGTAGGCCGGGTCGGTCGTCGAGATCGAGCGGCGCTGGTCGTGCGCCAGGCCCAGGCGGCGCAGCTGGCGGCGGTAGGTGGCGATGTTCTCGTTGGTGGTGATCGCCGGGTGCTGGCCGGTCTCGACGGCGTACTGCTCGGCCGGCAGGCCGAACGCGTCGAAGCCCATCGTGTGCAGCACGTTGTGGCCGGTCATCCGCTTGAAGCGGGCGTAGACGTCGGTGCCGATGAAGCCGAGCGGGTGGCCGACGTGGAGGCCGGCGCCCGATGGGTACGGGAACATGTCGAGGACGAACAGCTTCTCGCCGCGCTCGGCGGCGAGATCGGCGTCGCCGAGCGGTCCGGCCGGGTTCGGTGTCTCGAAGGTGCCGTTGGCGTCCCACCAGTCCTGCCAGCGCACCTCGATGTCCTGTGCGAGCGCCGCCGAGTACCGGAACGGCGGGGTGTCGGGCGCCGCGTCGCCGGTGCCGCTGTCGGTGCCACTGGTCTCTGTCTGCTCGCTCATACCGGTCGACCAGCCTACGGGTCGCACCGGTGATGGGGGAGGTTTCGGCTCACCGCCGCGACCGAGGTCGGTGGCGCGATGCCAGGTGCCGGGCGCGACGTGCTCCAGTGGTGGGTGGGTGTGTTCGTCCATGTGCGCCGGGCGGGAGTCGAACCCGCACCGTCGGGGCCCTCATCCCCGTGCCTCTTCCGTTGGGCCACCGGCGCGCGGTAGCTCGCCCGAGGTGTCCCTCGGGCTACGGAAGTCGGCGGGCGCGCGCGACGGGACGGACACCGGGTTCGTGCCGTGCGACCGATCGCTCGCTCATGCGACGACCTTGGCACGTCCGGGTCGTCGGCGCGCGACGGGTTTCGGGCGCTACCGATGCAGCTCGGCGACGAGGGCGTCGAGGTCGGTGTGGTCGAGGCCGAAGCTGGAGAAGCCGGCGAGCGTGTCCATCGGGAACGAGCCGAGGAATCGGACGAACGTGGCGCTGCGCATGAGGTGTCGTTCGGGGAGGAACCCGTCGAGCACCGCCCAGGACTCGGGATGGTCGACCCATTCCTGCAGGGTCGACATCCGGTCGGGTCGTGGCTGCAGCGACGGTGCGTCGACGGTCACGCGCCCGGTGAGCGGGAGGTCGCGAGAGCTCGATCCGACCGCGATCGTGAAGGTGCCCGCCTCGACGGCCCAGCGACCGTGCGTCGTCGACCAGAACGAGAACGCACGCTGGTCGAGGGTGAGGGTGACCCGCTCTGCGGCGCCGGGGTCGAGCCAGACCTTGGCGAATGCCTTGAGCTCGCGGGGCGGTCGGGCGACGGTCGCCTCGTCGTCGCCGACGTAGCACTGCACGACGTGTGCGCCACGCCGGTCGCCCGTGTTGCGAACCGTGACGGTGACCTCGGCGCCGAGGGGCGGTGTCGCGTCGACGTCGCCCGAGGTCGTGACCGCGAGGTCGCTCAGCTCGAACGTCGTGTAGGACAGGCCGTGTCCGAACGCGAAGCTCACCGGTTGGTCGAGGCGGTCGTGGGCGCGGTAGCCGACGAACACGCCTTCGCCGTAGCGGACGACGCCCTGCTCGCCAGGGAAGTTGATGGTCGACGGGATGTCGGTCAGCCGGACCGGCATCGTCTCGGCGAGCCGGCCGGCGGGTTCGGCGGCGCCGGTGAGCACGTCGGCGATCGCGCCGCCGGCGGCCTGGCCGCCGAGCCAGCACTCGAGCAGCGCCGGGATGCCATCGCTCCACGGCTGCATCGTCACCGTCGAGCCGTTGACGAGGGCGACGACGAGCCGGTCGGTGGCCGTGCGCACCTCCTCGACCAGCGCGAGCTGGTTGGCGGGCAGGTCCATGTGCGTGCGGTCGTACCCCTCCGACTCGTACGACGCCGGCAGACCGAGCATCAGCACGGTCGTGTCCGCCGCGGCCGCCGCGGCGACCGCCTCGGCGGTGAGCTCGCCGTCGCGGGCGGGATCGTCCCCGTGCCGGTCGGGCAGGCGGTAGCCGGCGGCGAACCGTACGCGGTCGGCACCGAGCGTCGACGCCAGCTCGTCGAGCACCGTGTCGACCCGGATGGGGTTCACCTGCGAACTGCCGGCGCCCTGGAAGCGAGGGGTGCGGGCGAACTCGCCGATCACGGCGACGGTGCCCGACGCAGGGAGCGGGAGCAGCGGTGCTCCCTCGTCGGGGCCGACGGCGTCGTTGCGGAGGAGCACGACCGAGTCGGCCGCGGCGCGTCGGGCGAGTTCGTGGTGGGCAGCGGTCTCGGCCGTCTCGTCGAGGTCGAGCACGTGGCGGCCGCGTTCGACGAGCGCGAGCATGCGTGCGACGCTGCGGTCGAGGACGGACTCGTCGAGTGAGCCGTCGCGGACGGCGGCGACGACGGCGGCGGGGGAGCGTTGGAGATCCGGGGGCATCTCCCAGTCGAGGCCACCCTCGAGCGCTGCGGGGCGATCGTGGACCGCGCCCCAGTCGCTGACGACGACGCCGTCGAAGCCCCACTCATCGCGGAGCACCTCGGTGAGCAGCCAGTGGTGTTCGGATGCGTACGTGCCGTTGACGCGGTTGTAGGCACACATCACCGTCCACGGACGTCCGCCCGTCACGATGCGCTCGAAGGCGGGCAGGTAGATCTCGCGCAGGGTCCGCTCGTCGACCTCCGCACTGACGCGGAGGCGATCGTCCTCCTGGTTGTTGACCGCGTAGTGCTTGACGCTCGCTCCGACGCCGCGGGACTGCAGTCCCCGCACGAGGGCCAGCCCGAGCTCGCCGGCGAGGTACGGGTCTTCGGACACGTACTCGAAGTTGCGCCCGCACAGCGGCGAACGCTTGATGTTGACGCCGGGCCCGAGGACGACCGAGACGCCCCACTGACGGGCCTCGTCGGCGATCGCGACGCCGACCTCGTGCAGCAGGTCGGGGTCCCACGACGACGCGAGCGCCGACGCGGTCGGGAAGCAGGTGGCCGGGACGCTGCCGAGCAGCCCGCCGTGGTCGTGTCCGTCGAGCTGGGCTCGCAGCCCGTGTGGACCGTCGGCACACATGATCGACGGGATGCCCAGGCGGTCGATGCCGACGGTGTGCCACATGTCGGCGCCCGAGACGAGCGCCGCCTTCTCGTCGAGGGTGAGATCAGCTACCGAGACATCGACCACGGAACGACGTTACGGGTTCCGTGGCACCCGCATCGCAACGAACGGATCAGCGTTTCGAGAGACGCTCGATCAGGTCGTCGGGGACGACGTTGACGAGTTCGTCGACGGTCGCCGTCAGCGTTGGGCGAGGCGCTCGAGCAGGTCGTCGGGGGCGAAGTTGACGAGTTCGTCGACGGTCGCCGTCAGCGTTGGGCGAGGCGCTCGATCAGGTCGTCGGGGACGAAGTTGACGAGTTCGTCGACGGTCGCCGTCAGCGTTGGGCGAGGCGCTCGATCAGGTCGTCGGGGACGAAGTTGACGAGTTCGTCGACGGTCTCGGCTTCGACGAGCTCGACGTACTTCTCGGCGACCTCGATCGGCTCGAACTGGCCGACGGTGATGCGATCCCGGAGGGACTCCATGATCGCGACGTCCTCGGGCGTCTGCTCGTCGGGGTTCCACCAGTCGCCGAGGTCGGTCGCCATGCGGTCGTTGAACCCGGTCGAGTACGGCCCGGGGTTGATCGTCGCGACCTCGACCCCGAAGTCGGCCAGCTCGTTGCGCATCACGCCGCCCATCGCCTGGATCGCGTGCTTGGTCATCGAGTACG
>JAUHYJ010000308.1 GCA_030425785.1 Acidimicrobiia bacterium
AGCTGGCCGACCCGTCGTCGTTCGACCACGCCGCCCGGGTCGGCGACGCCGATCCGCAGGGGCCCGACGCCCGCAACCTGTGGCGTGTTCACTGGTACAACGACCTGCAGGGTGATCGGGTCCCGGTGCCCGAACACGTCGTGCTGCCATCCGAGTTGACGGGTGTGGCATCGCCGATCATCGTCGTCTTCGGCGACCGGTTCCCGATGATCACCGCGCACAAGGTGCTCGCGGCGTACGCGTGCCTCGCGCCGCGGGTCGTGACCGGGCAGTTCGACCCCACCCGGCACCGTGCCATCTGGCCGTCGACGGGCAACTACGCCCGCGGCGGCATCGCGATCAGCCGGATCATGGCGAGCCGGGGCGTGGCGATCCTGCCCGAGGGGATGAGCCAGGAGCGCTTCGACTGGCTGAACCGCTGGTGCGAGAACCCCGACGAGGACGTCATCCGCACGTTCGGCACCGAGTCGAACGTCAAGGAGATCTACGACGCCTGCAACGAGCTGGCGAAGGATCCGGGCAACTTCGTGCTCAACCAGTTCTCCGAGTTCGGCAACCACCTCGGCCACTACACGGTCACCGGGCGGGCGCTCGGGCACGTGTTCGAACACGTCCGGCAGGGGAGCGGCCGCGATCTGCGCCTGGCCGCGTTCACGTCGGCGACCGGATCGGCCGGCACGATCGCCGCCGGCGACCGGCTGAAGGACGAGTACGGAGCCCGGATCGTCGCCGTCGAGGCGTTGGAGTGCCCGACGATGCTCGAGAACGGCTACGGCGAGCACAACATCCAGGGCATCGGCGACAAGCACATCCCGCTGATCCACAACGTGATGAACACCGACGTCGTCTGCGCCATCAGCGACGTCGCCACCGACCAGCTCGACGTGCTGTTCAACACCGCTGCGGGGCGCGAGTACCTGTCGCGGTCGAAGGGATTGCCCGACGAACTGCTCGACGACCTGCCGCACTTCGGCTTCTCGTCGATCTGCAACACGCTCGCGGCGATCAAGACCGCCAAGCTGCTCGACCTCGGCCCGGACGACGCGATCGTCACCGTCGCCACCGACGGCGGGGCGATGTACCCGAGCTCGCGCGCCGACTACCTCGCTCGCCAGTACGGCAACGAGTTCACCCACACCGACGCCGCCGAGGTGTTCGGGCAGCACCTCGGTCACGTCACGACCGAGCACATGATCGACATGACCGAAGCCGACCGTCGCCGCGTGTTCCAGCTCGGCTACTACACGTGGGTCGAGCAGCAAGGCACCCCGTTCGAGCTCTTCGAGCAGCGCCGCGACCAGTCGTTCTGGCGCGGCCTGCGCCGCTACGTCGGCGTGTGGGACGACATGATCACCGACTTCAACGCCCGCGTCGCCGGCTGACGGGTCTGCGCCGCGCGGCGCGTCAGTACTGGTACTCGCCCTGGACGTTGACGGTCACGTTGATCTGGCTCTCGCGGTACGTGACCTGGTTCTGGTCGGCGAGGCCGAGCCAGCTGATCAGCTGGTCCTGGTCCTCGACGCGGAGGCGGGCGCAGCCCTTGCTGGCGGGGGAGCGGGGCACGTTGTTCGCCCCGTGGATCGCCTGTCCGCCGTCGAAGTAGAGCGGCTTGTACATGTTGCCGTTGAGCGGGTTGTCCTCCGTCGACGGGTAGGTGAGGCTGTCGTGCCAGCCGCCGTTGTCGCTCGCCGGGTCGTACTTGAACACGCGGCTGCGATTCTGATCGCGGGTCCGGTGCTCGGCGTCACCCGTCGACGTCGGGAACACGAAGTCGACCCGCTCGGCGCCGGTGCCGACGAACATGATCTGGCACGTCCGGTCGATCAGGATCCAGCGTTCGGAGAGAATCGACGAGGTGAACGGGATCGGCAGCGCTTCGGTCGCCATCAGCATCTGTTCCTCCTCGCTGCCGGCCTCCATGTCGGCGGTGCTGACCGGCAGCCCGGCGGCGAGCCGGAAGGCGCACAACCGCTGGCGGGTCACCGGGCCCGAGATCCCGTCGACCAGCAGCTCGCGGATGCCGTAGCCCTCGAAGAGCTCGTTCAGCTTGGCCTGCTGGATCTCGACCTCGCGGCGGACGAGCACGGCGTTGCGCTCGGTGATCGTGGTGCCGTTCACGTCGTCGATGCCGTTGTCGACGCAGATGTCGAGCAGCTGGAACGGTTCGAGCTCGGGCGACTCGAGCCCGTTCTCCGCCATCACGGTCTCGAGGTCGATCGTGTCGTCGTCGAACCGGTCGACGATCTCGAGCAGGCCCTCCCCGGGGGCGACCTGCGCGACGCAGCTCGGGTCGTACACACCCGGCGGCAGCGTCGTGGTCGTCGTGCTGGTGGTGGTGCTCGAGGTCGTGCTGGTCGAGGTCGTGCTGGTCGTGGACGAGGTCGTGCTGGTCGACGAGCTGGTGCTCGCCGGGTCGGTCGACGCGGTCGCGACGTCCGCCGGCGTCGTCGCGGTCGGTGCATCGGTGACGCCTGGCGTGGTCGCCGGCGGCGGCACGGTGACGCCCGTCGGCACCTCGGCGGCCGGCCCGGCCGAATCGACCGCGGCACTGCACGCAGGAGCGACGACGAGCAGCAGAGGGATGAGCGCCCGCCGATCGATCATGGCTCGGACGGTACCGTCCGAGGGCGTCGCCGCGGTGTCACCACCCGGTGACCGGCGACGCCGTGTGAACGTGTCCCCGCAACGGCCACGGTGTGTGAGACTGCGACGATGGATGCCGGGTGGCAGTGCGCCGTGTGTGGCACCTCGGTTCCGATCGCGACCCCCTTCCCGTGGCGCTGCCCGCGTGCGACCGCTGACGACCCCGACCACGTCCTCCATCTCGTGTCGGCCGAGGTCGATCCCCACGAGCCGTTGACGGCACCCATCGACGAGGTCAACCCGTTGCACCGCTACGCGTCGCGAACGGCGTGGTGGTCGTTCGCGCGCGCCAACGGGCTGACCGACGTGGACTGCGCCGAACTCGTCGAGCAGGTCGCCGGCGATGTCCGCGTCACCCCGTTCGCACGCTCGGGCCAGCTGTCGGACCAGCTCGGCTGCGAGATCTGGGTCAAGGACGAGACCACGAACCTGGCCGGCTCGCACAAGGCGCGCCACCTCGTCGGGATCCTGCTGCACCTCCTCGCTGCCGAACGGCTCGGGCTGCTCGACGAGCGCCGGCCGCTCGCGATCGCATCGTGCGGCAACGCGGCCGTGGCGGCTGCCACGCTCGCGCACCGCGTCGGCTGGCCGCTCGACGTCTACGTGCCCACGTGGATGGACGATGCGTTCGGGCGACGCCTCGACGAGCTGGGCGCCCGGGTGCACCGCTGTGAGCGCCGCGGCGACGACCCGCCCGGCGATCCGGCGATGCTCCGCTTTCGAGATGCGAGCGCATCGGGCAGCATCCCCTTCACGGTCCAGGGCCCCGAGAACGCCGCATGTCTCGACACCGGACGCACGATCGGATGGGAGATCGCCGAGCAGGCGGCGGCGGCCGGCGTGCGCCTCGCCCGGGCGTTCGCCCAGGTCGGCGGCGGCGCGTTCGCATCGTGTCTCGGCGCCGGTCTCGGCACCGACGTGCGGCTCGACACCGTGCAGGCGGCCGGGTGCGCGCCACTCGCCGCGGCCTGGGAGCGCGCGGCGGTGCTCGACCAACCGGGCCGCTACTGGCGTCAGGTCATGCGGCCGTGGCCCGAGCCCCACTCGATCGCCGACGGGATCCTCGACGACGAGACCTACGACTGGTTGGCGGTGATGCACGCGATGGTCGAGTCGGGTGGCGAGCCGATCGTCGCCGCCGAGGCCGACATCGTGCGCGCCCACGAGCTGGCGACCGCCGCCGGTTACGCGGCGAGCCCCACCGGGTCGGCCGGCCTGGCCGGCGTGCTCACGATCGCCGACCGGCTCCGGCCCGCCGACGTGATCGTCGTCGTCATGACCGGTGTCGCCCGCACGTGACCGGTGCGAGGCGCTCGACGGGCGCCGTCCCGTTGCGCCCGGGGCGGCGGCACATGCCACGCTGACGGCCATGAGTGCCGGGGATGTCAGCACGGTCGTCGGGTTCGACGTCGACACCATCGATGCCTGGCTGCCGTCGGTGGCCGAGGTGGAGGGCCCGTTCACGTGGGAACGCCTGCCGGGCGGCCACTCGAACCTCACGTACCTGATCACCGACGCGAGCGGCCGCGAGCTGGTGATCCGTCGTCCGCCGCAGGGCGAGCTGCTGCCGAAGGCGCACGACATGTGGCGCGAGTACCGCATCATCGACGGGTTGTGGCCGACGGACGTGCCCGTCGCCGAGCCGATCTCCTACCAGGACGATCGGGCCCTGTGCGAGGTCCACTTCTACGTGATGGGCAAGGTCGAGGGCCAGGCCCTGTACTCGGGCGAGGAGGTCGCGCCCTACCTCGACGAGCAGGCCCGTCGACGCGCCGGCGAGTCGTTCGGCGACACGCTGGCAGCGCTGCACTCGATCGACCCGGCCGACGTCGGGCTCGCCGAGCTCGGCCGGCCCGACGGGTACGTCGCCCGCCAGCTGAAGACCTGGTACGGGTCGTGGACGGCGTCGGTGCCGTACGCCGAGCACGACGATCCGCGCGTCCACGAGCTGCACGACATGCTGTCGGCCACCACCCCCGAGCAGGGCCCCGGCCGGGTCGTGCACGGCGACTTCGGTCCCCACAACTGCATGTTCTCGCCGACTGGCGACGTGACCGCGGTGCTCGACTGGGAGATCGCGACGCTCGGCGACCCGCTCGCCGACTTCGCCTACTCGGTCAACGCCTGGGTCGAACCGGGCGACGCCGGGGTGTACGGGGCCGACCCACCGACGGCACTGCCCGGCTTCCCGAGCCGCGACGACCTGATCGCCCGGTACGAGGCCGCCACCGGCGCCGATCTGTCCGACCTGGCGTTCTACCGCTGCTTCAACTCGTGGAAGACGGCGTGCATCCTGCACGGCGTGTACGCCCGCTACCGGGCCGGTCAGAAGAGCACCGAGGGCGTCGACGTCGACATGCTGTTCGCCCGGATCGGACTGAGCCTCGACGCGGCCGTCGAGCGCGCCGGCGAGATCGACCGAGGGTGAGGTGAGCGTCGTGCAGGTCGAGCACCTCCCACCGACGGCGACCGCCGACGAGTTGCACGCAGTGCTCGAACGCGACGGCGCACTGATCGTCGACGACCTCGCGGACCGCGACCTCGTCGATCGGGTGATGGGTACGGGCAGCG
>JAUHYJ010000309.1 GCA_030425785.1 Acidimicrobiia bacterium
TCAGCGGGCCCCCGAGTTGGTCGGCGACCCCGGTCACGAGGTGCAGCACGCCGACGAAGATGATGAGGCCGTAGACCGGTCGGACACGGATGACGACGATGCTGGTCAGCAACGCCGCCGCCGCGGACCCGAGCATCAGCATCCGCCAGCCGAGACCGAGATCCCAAGCGCCGGCGAGCGCGCCGACGGCGACCGCGCCGATCGAGGCGAGGATCGGCCACGCCAGATGTGGCACGATGCGGGGAACGGTGGTCGTCATGGGGTTGCGATGTCGAGCCGGCGCGCACACGGCGAGTCCCGACGGTGATCTATCGGCCGAAATCTCAAGATTCCGTAGGCAATTTTCTGAAATCTTCGGCTCGTCGGCCGCAACGGTGGGTCGGGTCGGCCGGAGGAGGCGCTACCGTGGTGGGACCGCGCCGCCGAGGTGCGCCGACCCGCATGAGCACCACCGATACGTTCACCACCGTCGTCGTTCCCGGGCCGCACCTCATGTCGGCGCTGCTCGGCCCGCGCGACCAGTACCTCCGCCAGATCGAGCGCTCGTTCCCGGACACCGACGTCGTCGTGCGGGGGAACGAGGTCACGATGCGTGGCGCCGACAGCGAGCAGGTCGGGCGCCTGTTCGAAGAGCTCGTCGGTCTGCTCGAGCGTGGTCACGACCTCGACGAGCGCACGATCGAGCGGTCGATCGGCATGCTGCGCGACGACGAACGCCCGACCGAGGTCCTCACCCACGAGGTGCTCAAGGGCGCCAAGGGACGCCAGGTGCGCCCGAAGACCGCCGGACAGAAGCGCTACGTCGACGCGATCCGGAACAACATCATCACGTTCGGCATCGGCCCGGCCGGCACGGGCAAGAGCTGGCTCGCGGTCGCGATGGCCGTGCAGGCGCTGCAGGCCAAGCAGGTCCAGCGCATCATCCTCACCCGGCCGGCGGTCGAGGCGGGCGAGCGGCTCGGCTTCCTGCCCGGCGACCTGATGGCGAAGGTCGACCCCTACCTGCGCCCGCTCTACGACGCCCTCTACGACATGGTCGACCCCGAGGGCGCCGCCCGGCTGCTCGAGCGCGGCACGGTCGAGGTCGCCCCGCTCGCCTTCATGCGCGGCCGCACGCTCAACAACAGCTTCATCATCCTCGACGAGGCGCAGAACACCACGCCCGAGCAGATGAAGATGTTCCTCACGCGCATCGGCTTCGGGTCGAAGGTCGTCGTGACCGGGGACGCCACCCAGGTCGACGTGCCCGACGGACGCTCCGGCGTCAAGGGCCTCGAACGGATCCTCGGCGGCGTCGACCAGCTCGCGTTCGTGCACCTGTCGGCCGCCGACGTCGTCCGGCACCAGATCGTCGCCGACATCGTCGCCGCCTACGAGGCGAACGCCGAGGAGGCGCCGCGACAACGAAGTCCGCGCGGACAGACTCGGAGGGCGTCGGCCGATGGCTGACCCGGTGAGTCCCACCGGCGTCGACACGGCGCGCCGGGTCACGGTCGTCGTCGACGACCAGCAGACCGGCGTCGCGATCGATGCCACCCGCTGGGCCGATCTCGCCGCCGCCACGCTCACGAGCGAGGGCGCACGGGGCGAGCTCACCCTGACCTTCGTCGACCTCGACGAGATGACCGAACTCAACACCGAACACATGGGATCGCACGGCCCGACCGACGTGTTGTCGTTCCCGCTCGACGGTGTCGACGATGCATTCGAGCCGCTGGCGGCGTCGGGGGCGCCCCGCCTGCTCGGTGACGTGGTCGTCTGTCCCGACGTCGCACGGCGCAACGCACCCGACCACGCCGGCACGCTCGACGACGAGCTCGCGCTGCTCGTCGTGCACGGTTGCTTGCACGTGCTCGGCTACGACCACGCCGAACCCGACGAGACCCGCATCATGCGGGCTCGCGAGCTCGAGCTGCTGTCCGCCCACCACTGGGGCGGTCCGGCGCCGGCCGGGTTCCGGCAGGAGCACACCTCGTGAGCGGCACCGACATCGTCCTGCTGCTCGCGATCCTCGTCATCCTGCTCGTCCTGATCGTGCTCGCGATCGCCGAGACGGGGCTCAACCGGATCTCGCAGATCAAGGCGCAGGCGCTCGCCGACAGCACCGACTCGAAGGCGGCGCACGCGCTCGTCAAGCTGGTCGAACAGCCCGAGCGCTTCATCAACCCGTTGCTCGTCACGGTGACGGTGCTGCAGACCGCGCAGGCGTTCCTGACCACGATCCTGGCCGACCGGCTGTTCGGCGCGTGGGGTGTCGTCGGCGCGTTCGTGATCAACGTCATCGTCTTCTTCGTCATGGCGGAGTCGATGCCGAAGACGTGGGCGGTGCTGCACACCGAACGCGCCGGGCTCGCCACCGCACGTGCGACCACCTGGTTGGTGGCGTTCCCGCCGCTGCGCCTCGTCTCGCGCGCCCTGATCGGCCTGACCAACGTGCTGCTGCCGGGCAAGGGGCTCAAGCAGGGCCCGTTCGTCAGCGAGCAGGAGCTGCTCGGCATCGTCGAGGCCGCCGCCGAGGACGAGGTCATCGAGCACGAGGAACGCGAGCTGATCGAGAGCATCATCGAGTTCGGCGACACCGTGGCGCGCGAGGTCATGGTGCCGCGCCCCGACATGGTGATCCTGCCGAACGAGTCGACCATCTCTGAGGCGCTCGATCTGGCGATCGCGAACGGCTACAGCCGGCTGCCGGTGTTCGGGCCCGACGACAGCGACGTCATCGGCCTCGCCTACACCAAGGATCTCATCCGCTCCGAGCGCGACGGCCGCGGCGACCTGTCGGCGCTCGACGTCACGCGCCCGGTCCGGTTCATCCCCGAGAACAAGCCGGTCAGCCGGCTGATGCGCGAGATGCAGGCCGGCAAGTTCCACCTCGCGATCGTCGCCGACGAGTACGGCGACGTGGCCGGGTTGATCACGCTCGAGGACTGCCTCGAGGAGCTCGTGGGCGAGATCGTCGACGAGTACGACATCGAGGAGCACGGCATCGAGCGCCTCCCCAACGGTGACTACCTCGTCGAGGGTGTCACGTCGATCCACGACCTGAACGAGCTGCTCGACGGCGCGCTGCCGAACGACGACTGGGACACGGTCGGCGGGCTCGTGTTCAACACGCTCGAGCACGTACCTCACCCGGGCGAGTCGATCGATGTCGACCGGTGGCGGTTCACCACCGAGGAGATCGAGGGCCGCCGTATCCGCCGGGTGCGGATCCATGCGCTGCCCGAGCCCGAGCCCGATGCCGCCGAGGCGGTCGAGGTGACGTCGACGACCGACCGTCACGACTGACCGTCGCGACCGACTCCACGATCGACGTCACGATCGACTGGCCTGCCTTCGGGCCGGTCCGGGGGCTCGGCTACGTTGCTGCGCCATGCAGGTGTCACTGGAGGGGAAGGTCGCACTCGTCACGGGTGGGTCGAAGGGGATCGGCAAGGCGATGGCCGCCGAGATGGTCGCCTCGGGCGCCAGCGTGATGATCTCGTCGCGCAAGCAGGAGGGCCTCGACGCCGCCGCCGCCGAGATCGGAGGTGACATCGCGACCTTCGCGGGCAACGCCGGCGACCCCGACGTCGCGGCCGCCTGCGTCGACGCCACGATCGAGCGCTTCGGACAGCTCGACGTCCTCGTGAACAACGCGGCGACCAACCCGTACTACGGGCCGACGCTCGACGTCGACGGTCCGCGGTTCGACAAGACGTTCCAGGTGAACCTGCACGGACCGCTCCTGTGGGCGCACGCCGCCTACGAGCGGGCGCTGCGCGACCGACCCGGTGTGATCATCAACATCGCCTCGGTCGGAGGGTTGCGGGTCGAGGGTGGGCTCGGGGTCTACAACCTGACGAAGGCGGCGCTGATCCACCTGACCCGCCAGCTCGCCCACGAGCTCGGCCCGAACCGGGTGGTCGGCATCGCGCCCGGTCTGGTCGACACGGACTTCGCGGCGGTGCTGGTCGAGAACTTCGGTGATCGGCTCGCCGCCGAGATGCCGCTCGGGCGGCTGGGACGTCCGGAGGACATCGCCCATCTGGCCGTGTTCCTGGCGTCCGATCGGGCATCGTGGATCACGGGCGAGACCTACGTGATCGACGGCGGTGCCGGGGTGCGCGGCGGCTGACCGTCGTTCGTCCGCCCGTCAGGCGGTCGTCAGCTCGTCGGCCGCCTGGAGGCCCCTCAGGACCGGGCGGGCGAACACCACGGCCGCCAGCAGGGTGAGCACGCCACCGGCGATGAACGGGAGGCGCAGGCTCGTGGCGTAGGCCAGGAAGCCGCCGAGCGCGATGCCGGCGGCGCTCGCGGCGGCGCCGAGCCAGCGGTACACGCCGTTGACGCGTCCGAACCGCTCGCCCGGGATCAGTTGTTGACGCACGGTGACGGTGGCGACGTTCCAGACGGTGATGCCGAAGCCCATGACGAACCCGGCGACGCCGACGACCCACGACGGGGGTGCGGTACCGATGACGATCTGGGCGACGCCGAACGCGAGGTACGGCGCCACGACCGAGTAACGGAGGCCGATGGCGTTGACGATGCGCGGCCGCCTGTCCGACAGCGCGGGCGAGAGCTCGGGCGAGACGCTCGACGAAAAGCCTGCGGACCTGCTCTATGCGGCGGTCAGAGTCCCGGTCAGCGCATTGCTTCGCTTCGATGATCCCGGAGCGAGCCTGGGTGGCGAACGCTACCGAGCCACCCTCGCGGTTCTCGCCTACGACGAGACGCAATCGACGATGATCGCGGGCCAGGAAGTCCCTCTCGAGATGGAGCCTTCGGCCGCGTTGGCGCTCCAGCTGACGGAGACACCTCCGTGGCAGCGCGAGCTGAGAGGCTTGTTCCAGGGAGATCTGGCGATCGCCCGGCTGGGCCTCGGCTCCCTGACGCCCTACCGCCCCGGTCGGATCCCGATCGTGCTCGTCCACGGGACGGCATCGAGCGCGGGCCGTTGGGCGGACCTGCTGAACGATCTCGAGAGCGACCCCGTGCTCCGGCGCCACTATCAGTTCTGGTTCTTCAGCTACAACACGGGCAGCCCGATCGCCTACTCTGGCTGGCTCTTGCGCAACGCGATCGCCGAGGCAGTGCAGTCCCTGGATCCGGAGGGTCGCGACCCCGCACTGCGGAATCTCGTCGTCATGGGCCATAGCCAGGGGGGGCTTCTCACCAAGCTGCTCGTGGTCGACTCGGGCCTGGATTTCTGGAATCTGGTCATCGACCA